>JBDNCR010000188.1:0-4615 GCA_046719555.1 Verrucomicrobiia bacterium
GGTTCATCTGGGCCAGGCCATACCGAAGGGAAAATCGATGGACCTCATTCTGCAAAAGGCCACGGAATTGGGAGCCGCCTGCATTACCCCGATTTTAGCGGAGAGGTCGGTGGTGGATCTGGATGCCGAGCGGATTGAAGCCAAACGGGACAAGTGGCAAACCACTGTTCTGGAGGCCTGCAAGCAGTGTGGGCAGAACTGGCTGCCCGAAGTTCAGGTCCCGGCCCGTTTGCAGGACTTTCTCGACGGCCTTCCCAAGGTGGGGCTCCGGCTCATTGCCTCGCTTCAACCCGATGCGCGTCCGATGCCGGTGGTGCTGCGGGAGGCGACCGCGGGTGGACCGTTGCGCGAGGTAACGCTGATGATCGGGCCGGAAGGCGATTTTACTCCGGCCGAGTTGGGGCGAGCCCGGGCGGCCGGGTTTCTCCCCGTTTCCCTTGGTCCGCATGTTTTGCGAACCGAAACGGCCTCCCTGTTTTGTCTCTCGGCCTTGTTGTATGAGTCGCTTAATCCGACCGTTGGGGCGGCCTGACCTTGGGAGAGCGGGTTGGGGAAACAGGGCCCCGGTTTCCGATTGCCTCAGGGGCGGGCTCCTGTAAACTCCTTATCCTCTAAACCGGCTCCCGAAGCCTCTCCGTTATGAAATCTGCCAAATTGCGCAAAAAGACTCCCACGGCCAAAGGGCCGGTTCGTAAGCGTTCTCTGCCGGGCTGCGACCTTTTGGTGGCTGCCCTGGAGAGGGAGGGGGTTGATACCATTTTTGCCTATCCGGGCGGGGCCAGCATGCAGTTGCATCAGTCGCTGACCCGGTCCAAGCAGATTCGGACGATTTTGCCTCGGCATGAACAGGGGGGCGCGTTCATGGCAGAGGGTTATGCCCGGGCCACGGGGAAGGTGGGGGTTTGCATGGCCACCTCAGGTCCGGGGGCCACCAACCTGGTGACGGGGATTGCGGACGCCTTTATGGATTCGGTTCCCTTGGTTGCCATTACGGGGCAGGTGGCGACCACGGCCATCGGCCGGGGAGCGTTTCAGGAGACCGATGTTTTCGGCATGACGCTGCCGGTGGTGAAGCATTCCTATTTGGTGATGGATCCGGCCGACATTCCGCGGGTGGTGAAGGAGGCCTTTCACATTGCCAAAACGGGGCGGCCGGGTCCGGTGTTGATCGACATGCCCAAGGACGTTCAGAAAGCCATGGCTCCGGCGATCTTTCCGGACCGGGTTGAGTTGCGCGGGTTGGAGCCTGAATATCGGGCGGACGATCTGGCTTTGAATGAGATCCTTGGGCTGATTGAAAAGGCCGAGCGCCCCATGCTCTATGTGGGGGGTGGGATCATCACCGCTGGGGCGTCGGCGGAACTCCGCAAGTTTGCCGAGGCGACCGACATCCCGGTTACGACGACGTTGATGGGGATTGGTTGTTTTCCAGAAACCCATCCGCTTTCGGTGAAGTGGCTGGGGATGCACGGGACGGTGTATGCCAACTACGCGGTGGATCAGTGCGATTTGTTGCTGGCCTTCGGCGTCCGTTTTGATGATCGGGTGACGGGCAAGGTTTCGGAGTTCGCGAAGCGGGCCACGATTGTTCATGTCGATGTGGACAATTCTGAGCTGAACAAGAACAAAACGGTGCATTTGCCCATTTTGTCGGATGTGCGCTACGCGTTGCATCGGCTCAATGCGATGATGGCGGCTGAAGGGCGCAAACGGAAAACGTTTCCGGCTTGGCGTCGGCAGATTGAGAGCTGGAAGAAAGAGCATCCGCTGAAGACGTGGCCGGTGCCCGGCCGGATTATGCCCCAGGATGTGGTTCGGGAGTTGTATCAGTTGACCAAAGGTGAGGCGATTATCTCGGTCGGTGTCGGCCAGCATCAGATGTGGGCGGCCCAGTTTTATGAGTATGCGCATCCGCGCAGCTTTTTGAGTTCCTCAGGGCTGGGGGCGATGGGGTTTGGTTACCCGGCCGCCCTCGGGGCCAAGGTGGCGTGTCCGGACCGGGAGGTGATCGACATTGATGGGGATGGATCGTTCCTGATGAATGTGCAGGAGTTGGCAACGGCGGTGGCGGAGGATATTCCGGCCAAGGTGGTCATCTTGAACAATCAATATTTGGGGATGGTGGTTCAATGGGAGGATCGCTTCTTTGATAGCAATCGCGGACATACCTTCCTTGGGGATCCGCGCAATCCGAACCGGATTTATCCCGATTATCTGCCGATCTGTGCCGGGTTCGGGGTGAAGGCGGAGCGGGTGATTGATCCGAAAGATCTTTTGCCAGCGTTAAAGCGGATGTTGGCGGCGAAGGAGCCGTATGTGTTGGATGTGATGGTGCCCTACACGGAGCATGTGTTGCCGATGATTCCGGCCGGCATGACGGTGGCCGATATCATTACCGAGCCAATGCAGGCCGGGGCAGCAGCGTTGAAGGGAGATGTTCCCGGCTAATCGAGAAGGGCTTAGTGGTTGAGCCGGGACCGTCCGAGGTCTCTTGATCTTGGGCCGGGCCGATTTAGGTGGGCAGGTCAGCAGTTCCAAGTTCGATTCAGGCACAAAAAAACCCCGGGTGATCCGGGGTTTTTTTGTGGTCTTGTGGGAGAGGGTTATTTCTTTCCCTCGCCCGGACGGAATTCTTCTTCGGCTTTGTCGAAGGCATCTTCCATGGAGCCGAGGAAGTCGCCGCCGCCGCGGAGGCTGTCGAGGGCGGCACTTTCTTTCTCGATTTGTTCGAGGCTGTAGTCGGCAGCCTTGATGGAGAGGCCGATGCGCCGTTCGGTTTTGTCGACCTTGATGACGCGGGCCGTGACGTCCTGGCCGATTTTGAGGACGTCTTTGACTTTCTCGACGCGCTCGTCGCTGATTTGGGAGATGTGGACCAGGCCGTCGATCTCGTCCGCCAACTGGATGAAGGCACCGAAGCTGGCCACTTTGCTGACCTTGCCCTGGACGAGGTCACCGATTTTGTAGACCTGCTCAATGTTCTTCCAGGGATCTTCCTGGAGTTGTTTGATGCCGAGGCTGATGCGCTGATTTTGTTTGTCGATGCCGAGGATTTGGGCTTCGACCTCGTCGCCTTTTTTGAAGACTTCGGAGGGGTGATTGACTTTCCGGGTCCAGGACATGTCGGAGACGTGAATCATGCCGTCGATACCTTCTTCCAGTTCGACGAAGGCGCCGTAGGCGGTGAGGTTGCGCACCACGCCTTTGATGGTTTGGCCGATGGGGTAACGGAGATGGATTTCATCCCACGGGTTGGCCTCCAAGGCACGAACCGAGAGGGAGAGTTTTTGTTCCTCTTTGCTGACTTCGATGACCTGGGCTTCGAGTTCCTGGCCAACTTCGAGGACGTCGGAGGGGCGAGCGATCCGTTTGGTCCAGGAGAGTTCGGAGACGTGAACCAGACCTTCGACGCCCGGTTCGAGTTCGACGAAAGCGCCGTAGGGGACCAGGGAGGTGACTTTGCCTTTGACCCGGAGGTTGACGGGATATTTCTCGGCGATCTGTTCCCACGGATTGGAGGTGGTTTGCTTGAGGCCGAGGGAGACCCGCTCTTTCTCCCGGTCGATTTCGAGGACGACGACCTCGATTTCTTGGCCGATCTTGAGCAGTTCGGAGGGGTGGTTGAGGCGGCCCCAGGTCATGTCGGTGATGTGGAGGAGGCCGTCGAGGCCGTCGAGATCGATGAAGGCGCCGAAGTCGGTGAGGTTCTTGACGGTGCCAGTGACGCGGGAGCCTTTTTCAATGGTGCCGAGGAGTTTGGTCCGTTTTTGGGCCCGCTCTTCCTCGATCAGTTCGCGGCGGGAGAGGACGACGTTCTTCCGGTCTTCGTTGAGTTTAACGATTCGGCAGGTGAGGGTTTGGTCCTCGAATTCTTTCAAGTTGCGCGGGGGCAAAATGTCGATTTGGGAGGCGGGGAGGAAGGCTTCGACGCCGACGTTGAGCATGAGGCCGCCTTTGACAATTTTTTTGACCTTGCCCTCCACGGTGCCGCCTTGGTTGTAGATGGCGACGACTTTGTCCCAGTTTTGTTTTTGGGCTGCTTTGGCTCGGGAGAGAACGACCAGGCCTTCTTCGTTTTCGAGTTTTTCGAGCAAAATTTCGACTTCATCCCCGACTTCGAGGTTTTCGTCTTCGAATTCGTCGAGGCTCACGATGCCTTCCGATTTGTAGCCGATGTCGATGACGACATCTTTGGGCCGCTTTTCAATGATGCGGCCTTTGACAATGCTCCCTTCGGTGAAGGGTTGGAGGGAGGCTTTCAATAGTTCTTCAAATGTGCTCATGAGTCGATCTCTGCCCGGACCGCCGGAGGACACCGCGGGTGCGGCGAAGTTAGGGGGGAGGGAGAGGGGGGCGCGGCGAGGGCCGCAGCCTGGGGTTAAGGTTAATGGGTTCGTTTTGGTTCCGCCGCCCGGAACAGCCCGGGCGAATTAACGGGAGAAAGAGGCTAGCAAGGCTGGACGTGGGGCACAAGGACAAATCTGCGGGTGGAGGGAGGGCGGGAAGGTGAGGTGGAGGCGATCGGGCGAGGTCTCCATTTGACAAGTTGGGGCGAAGCCTGCCTCATATTCCGATGAAGTCCGGTTCTGTTCGTCCGCGCCCTGTGAAGGCTAGA
>JBDNCR010000189.1:0-4614 GCA_046719555.1 Verrucomicrobiia bacterium
TCGGCATTTGGGGACGTTCAGTTTGGCAGGGTGCACGATTTATTCGAGTTGTGAGCCCTGTCCGATGTGTCTGGCGGCGATTTACTGGGCGCGGTTGGACCGTTGTTTGTTTTCCAATACCCAGGCAGATGCGGCGGCGATCGATTTTGATGATCAGTTTCTGTATGAGCAGTTGGCCTTGCCGACGGAGCGGCGGAGTTTGCCGATGGCTCGGGTGCCGTTGGAGTCGGCGAAGGCGGTTTTTGAAGACTGGTTGCGGAAGGCTGACCGGGTGCCGTATTGAAGGGGTGAGCGGAAGAGTTGCGGTGGTTGGGTGATATTAGAAGAGCTTCTCCATCGCGGTTGTTGAAGCGTGCTTGATTCCTTTGACAAGGGCGAGGTTTCCCTTAGCCTTTCCGGTCCATATGGCAGTTCCCGTATCTCAGATGTGGACGGTGGCGTCCTACGTCATTGGCCAAAAGCTGAAGGGCAACAAACATTACCCGCTGGTGTTGATGTTGGAGCCGTTGTTCCGGTGCAATCTAGCGTGTGCTGGTTGTGGGAAGATTCAGTATCCCGACCATATTCTGAACAAGAGGCTGACTCCGGAGCAATGTTGGGCGGCGGCGGAGGAGTGTGGGGCACCGATGGTGTCGATTCCGGGCGGGGAGCCGTTGATTCATCAGGAGATTGATCAGATTGTGGAGGGGTTGGTGGCGCGCAAAAAGTATGTTTATTTGTGCACCAACGCTCTGCTGTTGAAGCGGAAAATCGATCTGTTCAAGCCGACGAAGTATTTGACGTTTAGCATTCACATGGATGGTTTGCAGCCGGAGCATGATGAGGCGGTGTGCCGGGACGGGACGTATGAGGTGGCGATTGAGGGGATTCGGGAGGCGGTCAAACGGGGTTTCCGGGTCACGACCAACACCACCCTGTTCAATGGGGCGCAGCCGGAACGGGTGCGGCAGTTTTTCGATGAGATGATGAAACTGGGGGTGGAGGGGATGATGTTGTCGCCGGGCTACAGCTATCAGAAGGCGCCCGACCAGGAGAACTTTCTGGAGCGGAAAAAGACGACTGAATTGTTCTCCAAGATTTTGAAGAATCGGAAGCGGAGTTGGAAATTTAATTTGTCCCCCAACTTTCTTGAGTTTCTTCAGGGGAAGGTGGATTACGAGTGCACGCCTTGGGGCAATCCGACCTACAATATTTTCGGGTGGCAGAAGCCGTGTTACCTCTTGCAGGACGGCTATGTGAAGACGTTTAAGGAATTGATTGAGACGACTGATTGGTCGAAATATGGTCATAAGAGCGAAGAAGCCCGGTGCAAGGATTGTATGGTTCACTGCGGCTATGAGGCTTCTTCGGTGGACGATACTTTCGGGTCACTGGCGGGTTTTGCCCGGACGGTCCGGGCCTCGCTCTTTCCGGGTTAAACAGCGGTTGCTTCCCTTTCCGAGCCATGCCCCAAGCTGACAAACACGACGTTCCTTTGCATAAACCTGAAACGCTGGAGGGGCGGATTTTTGAGCCGACCTCTCCGGCAGAGCTTGAGGAGGCCCTAAGGCTGGCGTTTGATTATCGGGGCGATGTGACCTTGCATTACTCGGATGGCACCGCGGTGCAAGGGTTTGTGTCCAACCATGATGCGGCGCGGGGTGTGGTGGAGGTTTTTGTGGCTGAGGGCAAGGTTTCGGAACAGCGGGAGTTTCCGGTCGCGGGACTGGTTAAAATTGCTTTCACCGGTCCGGATATGGCGTTTGGGAAGTCGTGGGACGACTGGACCAAGAAAAGTGCGGCCGTCAGAGAGATCGAGGCTCAACGGCTTCGTGAGGAAGCCGCCAAGCTGGGCCATCTTTGAGAAGGCTTCGGCGTCGAGGGAGGCCGGGGCCTTCAGCCGAGGGGTGGAGAGAGAAGGACGAGTTAAGAGTTTGTGCCGGAGGATGACTCCACCGGGCACTGGGCGGTCGGCGCGATGGGGTGGGGTTTGAGATTGGCCTGCACGAGGGCGAAGCCGAGGGCGACCCAGGCGAGGGCCAGGAGGCCGACCCAGGGGAGGCGGCGGAAACGACGAGGCATGGCGATTCCTTTGGTTGAGGTGAGGCGTCTGGAGAGGAAACTAGGCGCAAAGGGTGAGTGGGCGTGAGCCGAGAGACGGCGGTCGGGCGCAGAAGGCACAGTACGCATTCGGTCCAGTAGGACGCCAGCGGAGAAGATTCGATTCAAAAAAAAAGACGCGCGGAAAATTCCGCGCGTCGTGAATTTCTGCCCGGTTCAGGGCAGTTGGCCGGTTAGCAGCAGGTGCAGCTGCTGCAATCCGGGCACTTGCAGTCCTCGCAGGCGCAGGCAGCCCCGCAGCAATCGCAGGGAGCCTTGGCCCCGGCTTGGCCGAGGGCGAGGAGGGCTAGCCCGAAGGCGAGCAAGATAGCTTTCATGAGAATTCCTCCAAAGAGGTTGAGATTTCAAGGACCTGCTCCGCAGGGAGTGCGGAGCCCGAATGATTGGGGCCTTAAACTCGAGGAGGGGGAGGTTCCGGTGCGAAAACGGGGGCGTCGGTGATGACCGGCCGGAAAGCGAGGTAGGCGACGGGCTGATAAGCGGGCTGGCTGATTGGGAGGGTGGCGGCGAGGAGGGAGGAGGGAAAACCGGTTGGGCAGGTGCAGGTGCCGTGGGAGCATAGGCCGGATTGGGTCGCGCCGTGGTCCGAGCAAGCGTTGGCCGAGGCGGTGCAGCAGCAGTCGGCGGCTTCCATGGCGAGGAGAAGCGGAGCCACGGGAAGCATGAGGGCGAGCGAGCCGATGACCAACAATCCCAGAAGCTTCACAGGAACAAAGTAGTATGGATTGAGAGGGGCGTCAAGGTGGAGCGGATTCGGTGAGGGTGGTGAAGGCGAGGATGAGGCGATGGCGAAGGGGGGAGGCCCGGGCGGCGAGGGCGCGTTGGGCTGCTTCGTATTCGGCTCGGCCTTGGGCGGTTTCGATCGGGATGGGGGTGTAGCCAAGCGGGCGGAGGTCGTAGGGGCTGGCGCGCATGTCCAGGATGCGGGCGTCGAGGGCGAGGAGGAAACAGTCGAGGATGAGGTCGGAGCCGATCCAGGGAGAGAATTTGTGGGCCCATTTGTAGAGGTCCATGTTGGCGTGGAGGCAGCCTCCTTGTTCGAGGGTGAGTTGGTCGTCGCGTTGGAGGGTCCAGGCGTTGCGAGGTTGGGCGGCGGGCGAGAAGAAGCGGTAGGCGTCGAAGTGGGTGCAGGTGAGTGGACGGCTTTCGATGAAGTCGGCCAGTTGCCGGGGATTGAGTCGGAGCGGGAGGCTAGGGTGGCGGAGGTGGTCGGTGCGATAGACCATGGCCCACTCGTGGAGACCGAAACAGGCGAAGTGAGCCGGGCGCTGAGCGGTCGTTTGGAGGAGGTGGAGGGTGCGTTGGAGCCCAGGTCGGCGGGTCAGAGGGAGGGAATCGGGAGGGAGGATGATGCCTTGGGGGGTGCGGCGGTAGCTGGGGTGGTGGAGGAAGGTTTCGGCTCCGGGTCCCGCGAGGATCCTTCCGGTGCCGGGATGCCATTGAGCGAGCCGTGAGGGCGGGAAACGGTAATAGGTGAAGAGGAAATCAAGGACAGGGTTCGTTTGTCCCTGTTGCCGGGCCTGGAGGTAGTCGCCGATGGCTTGGTGGAGCCGTGCGGTATGGCGGGCTTGAGCCAGGCGCCAACGGGGTTCGAGCCAAATCTCCGGCGCGGACTTAGCTGAGGGGGACGGGGATGGGTTCGCGTTGGTGAAAGCGAACGACGGAGCGGTAGCCGGCTTCATGGAGGATTCGGTAGGCGCGGTCAAAGTCGGCCGCGACTTCGGATGGAGAGTGGGCGTCGGAGTTAACCAGCACGGGGATGCCCCGACGGCAGGCTTCTCGGAGGATGGCGGGGCTGGGGTAGGGTTCGTTGACGGGTTTGCGCCAGCCGGCGGTGTTGAGTTCGAGGGCGGTGCCGTAGGCTTCGAGGCGGTCGAGGGCGCCGGTGTAGAAGCGGTCGAGGTTGCCGGAGGGGATATCCCCGAATTTTTTGACGAGGTCAAAGTGGCCGATGAAGTCGAAGAGTTGGCTGTCGATGGCTTGTTCGAGTCGGGAGAAGTAGGCGGTCCAGACTTGGTCCACCGGCTGGTCGTTCCAGCGTTGACGTTTGAAGGGGCTATCGACGTCCCAATCGTCCATGATGTAGTGGACCGAGCCGATGAGGTAGTCCCAGGGATGGGTGGCGGTGAGGGTGCGGAGGTGGGGTTCGTTGCCTGGAATAAAGTCGCATTCGAGGCCGATCCGGATGGGGAATCCAGGGTGGGCGAGGCGGGCTTCGTCGATCCAGGCAAGGTAACGGGGGAGTTCGTCGGGAGCCATGCGCCATTGGTCGAACTGAGTGGGCATGGGGTTGTGGTCGGAGAAGCCAATTTCATCGAGTCCGGCAGCGCGGGCGGCAGCGACCATTTCGGCAGGGGATCCCTCGGCGTGTTGGCAGAGGGGGGTGTGGGTGTGGAGGTCAGACCGCATGCGGGGATGATTCCGAGGGTGGGAACGGAAGTCGAGCGTTGGATGGTCGGGGTTGAGGAAGAAGAACGAGGTTGAGGGGTGGGGGTTGGGTGGGCATGGTGTGAG
>JBDNCR010000019.1:0-11098 GCA_046719555.1 Verrucomicrobiia bacterium
CCGATCTTGAGGGGCTGGGGGGAATGGCGAAGGCGATTGAGTCGGGGCTGCCCAAGATGCGGATTGAGGAGGTGGCGGCACGGCGTCAGGCCCGGATTGATTCGGGTGCAGAAACGATTGTCGGGGTGAATAAGTATCGGCTGGAGAAGGAGGATCCGCTGGAGATTCTGGACATTGATAATACGGCGGTGCGGGAGGCGCAGATTCGGCGGCTGCAAAAGTTGCGGGCGGAGCGGGATGAGGCGGCGTGTCAGGCGGCGTTGGAGGCGTTGACGGAGACGGCGCGGACGGGCGAGGGGAATATTTTGGAGCGTGCGGTGGTGGCGGCGCAGGCTCGGGCTTCGTTGGGGGAGATTTCGATGGCGCTGGAGAAGGTGTTTGGGAGGCACCAGGCGACGATTCGTTCGGTGTCCGGGGTTTATCAGCAGGAGTTTGGGCAGATGGAAGATTTTGAGCGGGTTCGGTCGAAGGTGGAGGCGTTTGCTCGGCGGGAGGGGCGGCGGCCGCGGATTCTGATTGCGAAGATGGGACAGGATGGTCATGACCGGGGGGCCAAGGTGGTGGCGACGGCGATGGCCGATTTAGGGTTTGATGTGGATATTGGGCCGTTGTTTCAAACGCCGGAGGAGACAGCGCGACAGGCGGTGGAGAATGATGTGCATGTGGTGGCGATGAGTTCGTTGGCGGCCGGGCACAAGACGTTGTTGCCGCAGTTGGTGGCGGAGTTGAAGCGACTGGGACGCGGCGACATTCTGGTGGTTTGTGGCGGGGTGATTCCGGCGCAGGATTACGAGTTTTTGTTGGCCAACGGGGCGAGTGCGATTTTTGGCCCCGGGACCATCATTCCGAAATCGTCGGAAACGATTTTGGATTTGCTGGAGGGCCGTGGGTAAAGGCGTTGAAAACCGGAGGGGTGCTGGTCATTGTGAGTGTCGCTGCCGTCATGTCATTTTCTGCCCAACCGAGCTATCCCGAGTGGGCCGACCCGAAGGGAGGGCCGGAGTTTGCCGGTCGGGTGATGCCGGGGGTGGAGTCCCGGTCGAGCGTGCGCGTGGGGTTGGAGACGCGGCCGCGGTGGCCCGAGATGGAGGTTTGGGAGCGGGGGATTGTGTCGGGGGATCGGGCCTTGTTGGCCAGGGCGATCACGTTGGTGGAGAGTGGTCGGGCGGAGGATGCGAAGTTGGCGCAGGAGCTTTTGGGGAGATTGTTACCACGGAGCGGGCGAGCGTTTCGCCTGGGAATTACCGGGGTGCCTGGTGTGGGGAAGAGCACGTTGATTGAGCACTTGGGGTTGTTGTTGTGTGAACGGGGGCACAAGTTGGCGGTGCTGGCGGTGGATCCGTCGAGCGGGATTTCCGGAGGGTCGGTGTTGGGGGATAAAACGCGGATGGAGGGTTTGGCCCGGCATGCGAATAGTTTTATCCGACCGTCGCCAACGGGTGGGGCCTTGGGTGGGGTGACCCGGAAAAGTCGGGAGACGATGTTGTTGTGCGAGGCGGCGGGCTACGATGTGGTGTTTGTGGAGACCGTGGGGGTGGGGCAAAGCGAAGTGGTGGTGCATTCGATGGTGGATTGTTTTTTGGTGCTGATGTTGGCGGGAGCCGGCGATGAGTTGCAGGGGATCAAGAAGGGGATTTTGGAGTTGGCCGATTTGTTGGCGGTGACCAAGGCGGACGGGGAGAACCTGGCCCGGGCGGAGGCGGCGCAACGGGAGTTGATGGGAGCGCTGCATTACATGGCAGGGCGAGGGCGGGTGCCGGTGGTGCGGACGGTGTCGGTGCGGCGTCCGGAGACGGTGTCGGCTTTGTGGGACGAGGTGAAGGGGTTTGAGGAGGAGGCGCGAGCTTCAGGTCGGTTTGCGGCGAGGCGGCAGGAGCAGGCGGAGCGGTGGTTTGATCAGTTGTTGGCGGAGGAGGCACGGCGGATGTTTGAGGAGCATCCGGCGGTGCGGGAGGTGGTGGGGGAATTACGGGACGCGGTGCGGGGGGGACGGATGACGCACGGGGAGGCGATGGAGAGGCTTCGGGACCGGATCGAGAAAAAAAGCGAAATGGGTTGACCTAAGAATGGCTTATAGCATAAGATTTTGTATATTAGCGAAAATGATAATAGCAGAGAAAAAGGAGGGTTTGTGATTCGTCGAATTGATCATTTGGGGATTGCGGTGAAATCGCTGGAGGAGACCGTTCCGGTGTATGAGAAGGCCTTGGGGTTGACCTGCACGCATCGGGAGGAGGTGGCTTCGCAGAAGGTGCGGACGGCGTTTTTTGAGGCGGGGGAGGTGCATTTGGAATTGTTGGAAGCGACGGATCCGGAGAGTCCGATTGCGAAGTTCATTGAGAAAAATGGGGAGGGGATTCATCACATTGCGTTTTATACGGACGACATTAAGGGACAGTTGAACCAGGCGAAGGCGGCGGGGTGTCGTTTGATTCATGAGGAGCCTTTTGAGGGGGCGGCTGGGAAGCTGGTGGCGTTTCTCCATCCGAAGTCGACCCATGGGGTTTTAACGGAATTCTGCACGTCGAAGTAAACCGAGGATCAACGATGGCTATTGCAAAAGAATTATTGGAAGAGTTGGAGAGGCGGCGTCGCGTGGCGCGGGCCGGGGGTGGGGATGACAAAATTAATGCGCGACATGCCAAGGGTCTGTTGCATGCCCGGGAACGGTTGGAGAATTTGTTTGAGCCGGGGACGTTCCAGGAGTTTGGGATGCATGCGGATCACGGGTGTAAGGATTTTGGGTTGGCGGATCGTTCGTTGCCGGCGGACGGGGTGATTTGCGGGACCGGGTATATTCAGGGTCGGCCGGTGGCGGCGTTTAGCCAGGATTTCACGGTCTCCGGGGGTTCCTTGGGTCGGATTCATGCGCAAAAAGTTTGTGATTTGATGGACTTTGCCCTGAAGGCGGGGATGCCGGTGATCGGGTTTAATGATTCGGGGGGGGCCCGGATTCAGGAAGGGGTGGATTCGTTGTCGGGGTATGGGCAGGTATTTTTTCGCAACGTGCTGTTGTCCGGGGTGGTGCCGCAGGTGGCGGTGATTTCGGGGCCGTGTGCGGGGGGAGCGGCCTATTCTCCGGCGCTGACCGATTTTATTGTGATGACGAAAGCGACCTCCCAGATGTTTATCTGTGGGCCGGACGTGATTAAGGCGGCGACGGGGGCGAGCGCGACCATGGAGGAGATTGGTTCGGCGGCGGCGCACGCGACGATCAGTGGGAACATTCATTTTGTGGCGGAGGACGAGACGCACGCGGCGGAGCTGGTGCGGAAGTTGTTGTCGTTTTTGCCGTCGAATAATGTGATGGATCCGCCACATCATTTGGCGGAGGCGATTGATTTGGCGCCGAATCCGGCGATCAACGAGATGATTCCCGCCGATTCGAAGAGTCCGTTGGATGTGCACCAGGTGATTGCGGCGGTGGTGGACCGGGGCGATTACCTGGAGGTGCAAGCGGATTGGGCGAAGAATATTGTGATTTGTTTTGCGCGGATTTGTGGGGTGGTCGTCGGGATTATTGCGAATCAGCCGACGGTGAAGGCCGGGACGCTGGACATTGATGCGTCGGACAAGGCGGCACGGTTTATTCGGCTGTGCAACATTTTCAATATTCCGATTGTGAATTTTGTGGATGTTCCGGGGTTCTTGCCTGGGGTGGCGCAGGAGCGGGGAGGGATTATTCGGCATGGAGCGAAGATGTTGTTTGCCTATGCGGCGTCGACGGTGCCGAAGATTACGTTGATTTTGCGGAAGGCGTATGGGGGGGCGTATTTGGCGATGTGTTCGAAGGATATGGGGGCGGATTTGGTGTTTGCCTGGCCGACGGCAGAGATTGCGGTGATGGGGGCGGAGGGGGCGGTGCGGGTGTTGTATCGGAAGGAGATCGAGAAGGCCGAGGATCCGCGGGCGAAGGAGCAGGAGTTGATCCGGGAGTATCGGGATCACTTTGCCTCGCCTTACGAGGCGGCGCGGCGGGCGATGATTACGGATGTGATCAATCCGGCGCAGACGCGGGCGACGTTGGCGTTGGCGTTGCGGAATACGTTGTCGAAACGGGAGACGCGGCCTCCGAAGAAACACGGGAATATTCCTTTGTAGGAGGAGAAGGGGGACGATGACGACCAACTTGGAGTGGGGAGGTTTGGAGGTAGGCCGTCGCGGTGATGCGGAGCGGGCGGGTTGGGCCAGTCGGTTCGAGGGGGCACCCGAGAACGGAAGGGAGAGGCGGTGAAGGTCTTGGCCTGGCCGTTGGCGTTTGGCAGCGAGTTGTCGCTGGGCGAAACGATTGAGTTCCAGATTTTGGGGGCGTTGGTGGTGTTTTCCGCGTTGGGGTTTTTGTGGGCGGGGCTGGAGGTGTCAGGCTATTTTTTCCGGCGGGCAGGGGCGAAGAAGGGTGGGGGATCGGTCAGCGAGGGGCGAGCGGGAGTAGGGGTGCGGGAGGGGACGATTCCGGCGGAGGTGGTGGCGGTGGTGGCGGCTGCGGTGCATGTGTCGTGTCGGGAGCGGGTGCAGATTCTTTCGATTCAACCATGGCCAGAAGCGGAGACGATTTCCGAGCTTTCGCGGCAGGCGTGGACGGTCGAAGGGCGGCGACAAATCTTTGATTCGCGCCGTGTGCGGTAGGAGGATGAGTCGGAGATAACCCTAAAAAAATCTGATGGAGTCTAAAGCGATGAAGAAACTTCGAATTACGGTGGAAGGCAAGGTTTACGAGGTGACGGTGGAGGTGTTGGAGGAGAGTGGAGCGGGAGGGGCCAAGCCGACGCCGGTGAGCCGTCCGTTGACCAGTTCGATTGCGGCTCCGGTGGCGTCGGCCAAAGGGGCGGGTCCGGTGGCGGCGGGGGATGGGGTGGTACCGAGTCCGCTGTCGGGGAAGGTGGTGGCAGTGGCGGGATCGCCGGGCAAGCGGGTGGGGAAAGGGGAGGAGGTGGTGACGATTGAGGCGATGAAGATGAATACGTTTGTGTATGCGCCGATGGACGGGGTGATTGAAGAGGTTTATGTGGCCAGCGGGGATGCGGTGGAGGAAGGCCAGGGTTTATTCAAGATGAAGGCAGGCTGATCGGGGCGAGTCGGATGCTGACGGAATTGACCCATTTCATTGAAGGGACCGGTCTGGGGCTGATCACCTGGCAGATGGTGGTGATGTGGGGTGTGGTGTTGGGTCTGCTTTATTTGGCGGTGCGCAAGGGGTTTGAGCCGTTGTTGTTGGTGCCGATTGCGTTTGGGGCGTTATTGGCGAATTTGCCCACACGGGGGGTGATTACGGAGGTGGTCCAGCCTTCGGGGGTGGTGGACACGGGTTTTTTTAATGTGACGGCGACGCCGGTGGAGGGGATGTCGGATGAGGATAAGGTTCATCTGCGGGTGGACAAGATGGAGGGGGGCTTGTTTGATTTCATTTCGCAGGGGATCAAGCTGGAGATTTTTCCGCCGATTATTTTTTTGGGGGTGGGTGCGTTGACAGATTTTGGTCCGCTGATCGCGAATCCGCGAACGTTGTTGCTTGGGGCGGCGGCGCAGTTTGGGATTTTGTTCACGTTTTTCGGAGCCACGTTGTTGGGTTTTGGGGCGATGCAGGCGGCGTCGATTGCGATTATCGGGGGGGCGGACGGGCCGACCTCGATTTTTGTGACCAATAAGTTGGCACCGGAGCTGTTGGGGCCGGTGGCGGTGGCGGCCTATACGTATATGGCGCTGGTGCCGATGATTCAGCCGCCGATTATGCGGTTATTGACGACGAAGAAGGAGCGGGCGATCCGGATGAAATCGCTCCGGACGGTGGGGAGGACGGAGAGGTTGACGTTTTGTTTGTTGGTGACGTTTACCTGCATTTTGCTGGTTCCGGATGCGGCGGCACTGATTGGAATGTTGATGTTGGGCAATTTTTTGCGGGAGTGCGGGGTGACGGAGCGTTTGGTGAAGGCGGCCCAGAACGAGATTATTAATATTGTGACGATTTTTTTGGGGGTCTCGGTGGGGATTACGATGAAGGGGGAAGGTTTTTTGCAGCTGGAGACACTGAAGATTATCGGGCTGGGGGTGGTGGCGTTTGGGATTGCGACGGGATCCGGGGTGGTGGTGGCGAAGGTGATGAATTGGTTGTCGCCGGGTAATCCGATCAATCCGCTGATTGGGTCGGCGGGGGTGTCGGCGGTGCCGATGGCGGCGCGGGTGTCGCATTTGGAGGGGCAACGGGCGGATCCGAATAATTATTTATTGATGCATGCGATGGGACCGAACGTGGCGGGAGTGATTGGGACCGCGATTGCGGCCGGTTATTTCATTTCAGCCCTGGGGAATTGAGAGGGATGCGATGAATCCAAGCTTATCGTTTCCGGGCTGGACAGTGATTGATGTGGAGCATGTGGCTTCGACGAATGATGGTGCAGCCCGGGAGCCGGAGTGGACGGTGGTGCGGGCCCGGCGGCAATCGGCGGGGCGCGGGCGGCAGAATCGTCGGTGGGTTTCGTCGGAGGGTGGGTTGTGGATGTCGGCGGTGGTGCCGGCGCCGGTGGGGGAGGGGTCGGTGGCGGTGGCGCCCTTGGTGGCGGGGTTGGCGTTTGCGCGGGCTTTAAGAGGGATGGGGGTGAGGGGGATGCGGTTGCGGTGGCCGAATGATTTGATGGTGGATGAGCGGAAGTTGGGGGGAATTCTGGCAGAGCGGCCGGCGGCGGAACGGATTGTGATTGGGTTGGGTCTGAATGTGAAGAATGATCCGGAGCGGGAGGATCCGTCGCTGATGGGGCAGACGGTGTCGTTGGAGAGGTTGGGGCTGGGGGAGGTTGGGCTGGAGGAGTTGAGTATGGCGTTGTTGGAGGAGTTGCGACAGGTTCATGCGGTGTGGGTGAGGCTGGGTTTTGTGGCGCTGCTCCCGCAGTTTGAGGGTTGGTGGGGTCCGTCGAGGCAGGTGCGGGTCACGGTGGATCGGTCAACGGTGACGGGCCGGTTTTTGGGGATTGATGCGGCGGGCAATCCAAGGATTGAGAACGGCGCGGGGGAGGTGCAGGTGCTTTATGGCCCGTTGGTGTGGCAGCTTTCGGAAATCCTAACTGTAACCTCGAACCCTCCCATGGACTCCCCCTTATGAAACTACCCTTCCCCCGATTGACTGCGGAACAGGCGGCTGAGCTGGTTGCCCACGACTCGACGATCGGCTTTTCTGGATTCACCCCGGCCGGGGCAGCCAAGGCGATTCCGACGGCTTTGGCTGGTCGAGCGAGGAGGGAGCACGAGGCGGGCCGACCGTTTCAGGTGGCGGTGGTGACGGGAGCCTCGACCGGAGATTCGTTGGATGGGGAGTTGGCGCGGGCGGAGGCGATTTCATGGCGAACGCCCTATCAGTCGAACAAGCATTTGCGGGCGGCGATCAACGCGGGGCGAACGCGGTTTTTTGATATGCATTTGTCAACGCTTCCGCAGCAGGTGCGGTATGGATTTTTGGGAAGGTTTCACTGGGCGATTGTGGAGGCGTGTGAGGTGACGCCCGACGGGAAGATTGTGCCGACGACGTCGGTGGGGGCGTCGCCCACGTTTTGTCGGGTGGCCGACCGGATTTTGGTGGAGTTGAACCGGGCGCATCCGGCGGCGCTGCGAGGGATTCACGACATTTATGAGCCGTTGGATCCGCCGTATCGGCAGCCGATTCCGTTGAATAGTTGTTCGATGCGGATTGGGGCGCCGTATATCCAAGTGGATCCGGCGAAGATTGCGGGGATCGTGGAGACCGACCTTCCTGATGAGACAGGTAAGTTCGATCCGGCGGACGAGGTGACGACGACGATTGGTAATCATGTGGCGGAGTTTCTGGCGGCGGAGTTGAAGGCGGGGCGAATTCCGTCGGAGTTTTTGCCGTTGCAGTCGGGGGTGGGCAACATTGCCAATGCGGTGTTGGCGTCGATTGGAGCGCATCCGGACATTCCGGCATTTGAGATGTTTTCGGAGGTGATTCAGGATTCGGTGATCGAGTTGGTGCGGAGCGGGAAGTGCAAGTTTGCGACGGGCACGTCGCTGACAGTTTCGGGTCCGGTGCTGGCGGAGATCTATCGGGAGCTCGATTTTTTCAAGAGGCGGCTGATGTTGCGACCGCAGGAGATTACGAATCATCCGGAGTTGGTGCGTCGGTTGGGGATTATTACGGTGAACACGGCGTTGGAGGTGGATTTGTCAGGGAATGTGAATTCGACGCATGTGATGGGATCGAATATGATGAATGGGATTGGAGGTTCGGGGGACTTCACCCGGAATGGTTATATTTCGATTTTCACCTGTCCGTCGGTGGCGAAGGGGGGGAAGATCAGCACGATTGTTCCGTTGGTGTCGCATACCGATCACAGTGAGCATTCGGTGCAGGTGGTGGTGACGGAGCAGGGGGTGGCGGATTTGCGGGGCAAGACGCCGACGGAGCGGGCGAATCTGATTGTGGACCGATGCGCCCACCCGGATTTTCGTGAGGAGTTGCGGGGTTATTTTGAGCAGGTCAAAGGGGGGCAGACTCCGGCGACGTTGGCGGCGGCTTTTGCGATGCACCAGCAGTATTTGGAGACGGGGGATATGAACAACGTGGATTGGAGCCGGTATTTCAAGAAGTCGAGCTGACCTGGGCGGAGGTAGGCCGCCTAGTAGGAGTGGGCGTCGAGTTTGACTTTACCCCGGAAGACCCAGTAGATGGAGACGGTGTAGGCGAGGACCAGGGGAATGCCAAGGACCGCGACGATGAGCATGATGCCGAGGGTTTTCTGGGAGGAGGCGGCATTGAGGACGTTGAGGCTGTTTTCGGTGTCGGGGTAGGAGTAGACGAGGTTGGGGTGCATGCCGAGGCCGAAGAGGACCATGAGGGAGACGATGGCGGCACAGGAGGAGAGGAAGGCGAAAAATTCGCGTCCGTGGTGCATTTCTCGGGGGATGTTGGCGATGGCAAGCATGTTGAAGAGGACGACGAGGCCCAGCCAGGGGTGAGTGCGAAAGGGGTCGGCGAGGTGGGGGGCGTGGAGGAGGGTGGCAGCGGTGGCGAGGGCGTAGCAGATGATGAAGAAGATGATGGTGGGATTGACCCAGGTGCGGATGCGGGCGTTGAGGTCACCTTCGGTTTTCATGATGAGGTAGATGGTGCCGTGCATCATGAAGAGGGCGACGGTGGTGACGCCGATGAGGAGGGCGTAGGGGTGAAGGAGGTCGAGGAAGGAGCCGGCGTATTCCTGGTGGTCGTCGAGGGGGATGCCCCAGGCGATGTTGCCGATGGCGACACCGATGAGGAAGGCGCAGCTAATGCTGGAGAGGCAGAAGCCGATGTCCCAGAATTGGCGCCACCAGCGCATGGGTTGTTTGCTGCGGAATTCGATGGCGACTGCACGGAAGATGAGTCCGGCGAGGAGGGCCATGAAGGCGAGGTAAAAGCCTGAGAAGACGGTGGCGTAGACGACGGGGAAAGCGGCGAAGAGGGCGCCGCCCCCGGTGACCAGCCAGACTTCGTTGCCATCCCAGACGGGGCCGATGGAGTTGAGGACGAGGCGGCGGTCGGTATCGGATTTGACGAAGAGGTGGACGGCGCCGACGCCGAGGTCGAAGCCATCGAGAATGGCGTAGCCGGTGAAGAGGATGCCGACGAGGATAAACCAGGTATGGTTAAGCCAGAAGTCGGGGAGGGCAAGGGCGAGGGTCATGAGGGGAAGGGACCGACGACTTTGGGGCCGGAGGGGTGAGGATCTTCAGGACCTTTTTGGATTTTGTCGTTCATGAGGTAGACGAAGAGGGCGAAGAGGAGGGAATAGATCAGGATGAACATGATGAGGGAGGCCAGGACGTGGTTGGCGGTGACGGTGCGCGAGAGGCCCTCGGAGGTGCGAAGGAGGTTGTAGACGATCCAGGGTTGACGTCCCATTTCGGCGGTGAACCAGCCGGCTTGGTTGGCGATTTGGGGGCCGAGGACCGAGAAGACAAGGAGGAGGTGGTAGAGTTTGATGGAGGGGCGGGAGAGGTCGAAGAGCCAGCCGCGCCACCAGAAGAAGATGCCGAGCCAGGCGATGCCGATGAGGCCCATGCCGATGGCGATCATGAGGTGGTAGAACTGGAAGACGGGTTGGACGGGGGGCCAATCGGCGCGGTCGAACTGGTCGAGGCCGGTGACGGGCGTGTCGATGTTGCCGTGAGCCAGAAAGCTGAGCATGCCGGGAACTTTCAGACCGTAGGTGACCCGGTTATCGACATCGGGCCAGCCCATGATGACCATGGGGGTGCGGGGCGCGGTTTCAAAGACCCCTTCCATGGCGGCGAGTTTGGCGGGTTGGTATTCGGCGACGAGCTCAGCCGAGCGGCTGCCGGAGTAGAGTTGGAGGAGGGAGGCGACGGCGGCGACGCCAAGGGCGATGCGGAGGGAGCGTTTGGCGAATTCGAGGTGGCGATTGCGGAGGAGGTAATAGGCGCTGATGGAGATGACGAGGAAGGCCCCGGCCTGCCAGCAGCCGACCAGGACGTGGAAGAGGCGGTCCATGGCGGAGGGATTGAAGACCATGGCCCAGAAGTCGACGATTTCGGCCCGGGCATTGATGCCCTCGCCAACGACATGGAAACCGGCTGGGGTTTGCATCCAGGAGTTGGCGATGACGATCCAAACGGCGGAGAAGTGGGAGCCCAGCATGACCATGCAGGTGGCGAAGAAGTGCATTTTGGGGCCGACTTTGTCCCAGCCGAAGAGGAGGAGGGCGAGGAAACCGGATTCGAGGAAGAAGGCGAAGATGCCTTCGGCGGCCAGGGCGCTGCCGAAGACGTCGCCAACGTAACGGGAGTAGGTGGCCCAGTTGGTGCCGAATTCGAATTCGAGGACAATGCCGCTGGCGACGCCGAGGGCGAAGATGAGACCGAACATGCGGGTCCAGAATTTGGCCATCTGGCGGTAGATGGGGTCGCGGGTTTTGAGGTAGATGCCCTCAATGATGACGAGGATGACGCCAAGGCCGATGGTGAATGGGGGAAAGAGGTAGTGGAACGCCGCGGTGAAGGCGAACTGGATGCGGGCGAGGATTTCGACATCCATGAATGGCGATTTACATGAGATGATGTGGCGAGGGAAGCGCTGTTTGTCGAAGGTCGGGATTAT
>JBDNCR010000190.1:0-4586 GCA_046719555.1 Verrucomicrobiia bacterium
TCCGCGTTCCCCTGAACTTTTTAACCCAAACAAAATGGTTATCTCAATGGCTCATGGCGTTGGAAGCCCCATGATTTCAGCCTTCGGCCAGTTCGGCACCTCCCCCCCGTTGGAGCCGCGCTTCCCCCTCAACACCCGGAGCTATCCGGGGCGGACGACTGCTCCCTCAATCCGGCCAGAGGACAAAGAGATACACCGCATACATCAGCAGCAGCAGACCACCTTCCCAGCGGCGAAGAATCGATCCCGTCCACATCAACGGAAGCAAGATAATCGTGGTGGCCAGCATGGTACCCAAATCCCACCAGGTAATGCCCGAGACCTGCAGCGGGTGAACCAGCGCAGTCAGTCCCAGAATCGAAAGGATGTTGAAGAGGTTGGAACCAACAATGTTCCCCACCGCAATGTCCGGCTCTTTCCGCAGCGCCGCGACCGTGCTGGCCGCCAGCTCAGGCAAACTGGTCCCCGCCGCGACCAAGGTCAGGCCAATGATCGCGTCGGAAAGGCCCAAGGAACGGGCCAGCCCCACCGAGCCGACGACAAACAGTTGTCCGCCGCCGACCAAAACCAACAACCCACCAATGATCAAACCCAGATCATACAGCGGGTGCTTCCCCGTGGTCTTGACCTCCTCGGCAAATTCCGAGACCGCCGCTTTACTCGATTCCCGTTTGGCCATGATGACCGCAAACACCGTGTAGGCGATGATCCCGGCAAACAGACAGGCTCCCTCCATGCGCCCGACCCGACCCGTGTGGAGCATGGCTGCCGCCACCAGAGAGACCACAATCAGAATGGGCATATCCACCCGAATCAACTGCACCTGGATCCGCACCGGACAAATCACCGCCACCAGGCCGAGGATAATGGCCACATTGAAGATGTTCGAGCCGACCACATTCCCCACGGCAACATCCGGGTTCCCCTTGAAGGCCGCACTCAAGCTGACCACGAGTTCGGGTGAGGAGGTCCCAAAGGCCACCACCGTCAGCCCGGCCACCAGCGGGCTGATCCCGCAGCGGACCGCCGCCGAGGCCGCACCGGTGATGAGCCATTCGGCACCGTAGTAGAGAAGAACCAACCCCAGAGCAACCCACCCAAGATCAACGATCATGCAGCAGGGGCCGCCTCATCCACGGCTCGGCACGCATCCATGAGAAGCCCCATGGCGTCACCCTTCAGCGAGGATTCGGGCGCGCTGGCGTCAAACTCAAAATCAAATGACCCCTGGCGCAGGGCCACAATCTTCTCCAAAGCCGTTACGCCCTTGGCCCCGCAAGGAGTGTCGGCGTGAACCAGACTGCCGCAGTAGAAAAAGAGGTTACCCTGAATCTCGTTCGAACCCTGCTGGAAGACTTTCAAACGGCCCGTTTTCGTCCCCTGAATGAGAATCTGACAGAGATCGATGACGGAGAACTCCGCCAGATCCCCGGCCAATCGCCGCGATGAATCCGCACCCACGGTTCCAGGTGCCGGAGCAGGTTCCTTCTCCCGCGCCTCCAGCTGGTCGGTGATGGAGATAATCGCCTCCAGCTTCTTCATCATCCGGTCCAGATGCTTTTCCTTGTCAATCAGGTTGGTCGCCACCGACCGGGCCAAGCCTTGCGCTCCCTGAGTGGCCAACCGGGTCTTGATGGCCTGGGTGATCTTGCCACTCTTGCGAACCGAGTTGCGGACCACCGCCGAGGATGGCGTGATGGTTTGCTCGACCGGGACCGAGTCCTCCCCCCCTTGGCCCAAACCAACAACCGCCAGGAGCAGTTGGCGATCATCCGGAAGAAACTCCAAAGCGCATTCCGTTGAGAAGGTCGTTCCCTCTTCACCGTTCATCGGCAGCTGGCGCGTTGGCTGGTCGGGGCCCCCGCTTGCCCAGGCATCGTTGTAGGCCCGCCAAAGAGGGGTGAAAGGTTCATTGAAGAAGTGGTGGAACGCGGTGGTGCGATCCACCTGCATCGGGGTAAGCCCCGCCAAAGTCAGAAAACGATGATTGCCCGCCACCAGACGCCCCTCCGAATCGAACAGGGCCAACGGAATCGGTGCCCGCTCAAAGATGTTCTTGAACTGCATCTCGGTCTGACCCTGCCGGAAAGAAGCTTCAAACAGTTCCCGATTCTTCTTCACCAAGGCAGCCTGCTGCGATTCGGAGGCGGCCAGCCGATGGGTTAGGTTCTCCACCTGATCAAACAAAAGATCGCGCGGGGCCAGCAGCCCGACAAAGGCACCCCCGGACGTCACGATGATGTCGCAGAACTGATCTTCCGGCTGCCCTTTCCGGGTCAGGAGCAGAGCCACCACTTCCTCCGCTGGCGTGGAGGCCTCCACCACCAGCGGATCGAGAATCATGATGGAGCCGACTGGTTGTTCGGGGAAATCAGGGTCCGCCGCCGCGTTGATGGTCGCCTGATTCAACCTCGCGCGGGTGATCAACCCAAAGACTTCGTCACCAATGACGCCAAGCGTGTGAACCGAGGGCTGCGTCCGAAGCCACTGCTTGACTTCCTTAATCGGCAGGGACGATTCAACGTAATTCGTGGAATAGACCAATTCGTGAACGGGCGTAGCAGGCACTGGAACCAAAAACTAGGACGACCGGGAGCCGGGGCGCAAGGAAAAGGCGGGGATCGCTCAAGAGGACTTCCACCACCCCACCCAGCCCGAACCCCGGCCAACTGGCCCTAGCGTCTGGCCGGTGCCTGAGTCACCGGACGCAGCGCCAGTGCCTTGAAAGTATCCTCCGGAAGGGTGAAGGCAAACGGTTCACCCTCAATCCGGACCGGGACCGTCCCATCGGGGCGTCGGTTGCCGAAGAAGATTTTCTTCTCCACCTCGCCCGCGACCACCGTCAGCGTGAGTTGTGGCCGGGCAAAATCGCGGGAAGCCGGTGGGCCGAGCCACTCACCGATCACCAGATTGCCCAGCATTTCGGTCTGTTGAACCAAATACATCTCGTCAAGCGGCTCCTTCATCCCCGAGGCACTCCAAGTCCCCTCGTCATTCTTCTCCACCGTCAACGTGGGACCTCCCCCCTGCCAGACGACACGTTGGATCGCTGCGGAATCAGCCACCCTCACCTCGTCCCCCAAAAGATCCCACGGGCGTTTGGGGAACGATTCAAGAAAGTTCTGAGCCACCGTCACAATGAAGGGAACCTGAGAACTCTCCAAAAAAGTTTCCCCCTGCCGGGTCGCCCCGAAACGGAGGGTTTGCTCCTCCGGCAGGTTACTCGCAGCGGGCAGCCTGATCGTTAGCACCAACGCCGGTCGGGCCAGGCCGTAGGCCGGATTGGGATTCTCTTTGGTGTCAAGAAAGTCAAGCGCTTCCATCGCCCGGAGATTGTTGATGAAACTCTCCACCTTCGAAGGATCGGCCGGGCTGGCCCACTCACCCTGGGTCACTTCCCAGGAGGTGGCCGGGCCCTCTTGCCGAACCAGGCGGAAGGTTTGATCGCCGACCGAAACCTCGAACGAGGAAGGGGTCAGGTGGATCGGCCATTCAAAGACGTTGCGCGGACGCACTTTCCCCAACAAATCGAGCAAGCCACGAACCGCATCGGTGGAGACCGTCACCACATTCCCCCGACCCGCGGGCTGGGCGTAGGTCAGCGACGGATCATCCGGCACTTTCCCGCCAAACGTGATGGTGCGCGAACCGTCCGGAAAGACCAGTTCCAGGCTGCCCGACGGCGGCGAGAAGCCGTAGGTCGAAACATCGCCCCCGGCCTCGGCAGCAAAGGACTGGGCCCGCAAATTGCGGATGTCTCCCAGGTAACGGGTCACCCGAATCGGATCGGCCGTCAGGTCCAGTGGCCGCACCACCTGCCAGCTCTCCTCTTTCTTCTTCATTTCCTCCTCCCGCCCCTCTCTCCGAGCAATCACACCCGTAACCGTTGGCGGGGAGAAATCGATCAAATCGCGGCTCCGCCAGTAATCCGGCCCCTCCAGGAACTGCCCCTCCAACATGCTGTCAATCAGCACAATCTCCCGGGTCCGCCCTTGCTCCACCAGCGCATAAAAAAGTCCCGGCCGGGCCGTGGCACTGCCCACCGAGAGCGTCCGCACCGACTTGCCCTGAAACAGCCGCGCACGGATGCGCGGTTCCACCAAACCAAACTGCGGAAGCAACGTGTCGAAATCGGGGTCGCCTTCTCGGCGAATCAGGCCCTGGCGCTGGGCAAATTCCAGATCCGACAACAGATTCCCGACCGAAGAGAGATCCGCGGGATAGGCCACCGGACTTTCCATCTCCCAACCGCCATCCGCCGTGCGGACAAACGTGAAGGCCCCAGAAGGATTGGTCAGCTCCAGCCGATCGATCTGGTCGGCTTTCATCTCCAGCAGACTCCGTTCACGCTCCCGGGCCGCGACTGTTCCGGGGCGATCCTTCTCAAAGTAAACCAAGGCACAAGCCGCCACAGCGACCAAGGCAATGATGAAAAGGGCACGATTACTCATCGCTCAAATCAGGCTTCAGACGCGTCGACGCCACCAGACCACCAGTCCAATGGCAGCGATCACGCCGGGGATGACCACCAACACGATCAGCGAAATTCTCTCTTGTTGCTCCGGCAAAAGCGATGTCTTGAACTC
>JBDNCR010000191.1:0-4572 GCA_046719555.1 Verrucomicrobiia bacterium
GGGGGGCGCGGATGAAGGAGCTGGGGCGGGCACGGGCGCGGGAGTGCACGAGTGTTTATTTTGAATCGCCCCACCGCTTGTTGCGGACGTTGGAGGAGTGCGTGCGGGTGGACGGCAGGTGGCGGGTGGCGGTGGGTCGGGAATTGACCAAGAAGTTTGAGGAGGTGCGGTCGGGAGCGGCGGAGGAGGTGTTGGCGTATTTCCGGAAGGGGCCGGTGCGGGGGGAGATTACGTTTTTGGTGGAAGGGGCGGGGAAGTTGACAGGGGAGGAGGCTGAGGGCAAAGAGGAGAGATGCGGAATGGATTGATGGGGTGGATTTTGGCGTTCGTGGTGGTTGGAGCGGCGTGGGCGCAAGAGGAGGTGTTGGACTTGCCGGTGGAGTTGGATCCGGCGTTTTCCATCGGGAAGGTGCATGAGTTTTTGAATGATCCGGCGCGGACGAGTGCGGGGAAGAGTCCGGCGTTGGCGTTTGAGTTTAAGTATATCAATCACGGGGCGGTGACCGCGGAGCAGCTGCGGCAGAGGCGTGGGAATTATTATGAGATTGGGTGGAGCAACCGGGGTCCGGCAGCGGATGTGGTGGTGCGGTTTGATTATCGGCAGAAGGAGTCGCAGGATCAGGTGCGGACGTTGGAGGTGCCCTTCCCGGGAGCCAAGGGGAGTCGCAAGGTCCGCTTTTCGGTGACGGGAGAGGCTTATGAGGCGTATGGACCGGTGACCTCGTGGCGGGTGTCGGTGGTGCGGGATGGGAAGATTGTGGCGCAGAAGATGTCGTTTATTTGGTGAGGGCGTGTGACTTCGGGCGTCCTTGAGTTGATTCAGTTAGGTGGGCCCATCATGTGGGCGATTTTGGCGTGCAGTATTTTGGCGACGGGGATTTTTGCGGAGCGGCTTCTTTTTTATCGGAGGAATACGATTCCGGTGGATCCGTTTTTGGCGGGGTTGCGGAATTTGGTGCGCAAGGGGCGATTTACGGAGGCGTTGGAGAGGTGTGATGATGTGCGGGGTCCGGTGGTGCGGGTGATTCAGGCGGCGATTTTGAAGCGGCATTTACCGAAGGGGGAGGTGCGGGAGATTGTGCAGGAGGTGGGACAGATGCAGGTGCCGCGTTTGGAGGCTCATTTGTCGTTGTTGGCGACGGTGGGGACGATTGCGCCGCTGTTGGGGTTGTTGGGAACGGTGACGGGGATGATCAAGGCGTTCAAGGAGATCAATGAGGCGATGGGGGCGGCTCCGATTGGGGATTTGGCGGGGGGAATTTGGGAGGCTTTGACGACCACGGCGGGAGGGCTGGTGGTGGCGATTCCGACGTATGTGGCGTACAATTTTTTGGTGTCGCGGATGAATGGGATTCTGACGGATGTGGAGCGGGCCGGGATCGAGGTGGTGCACTTGTTGTATGACGAGGCGGAGGGTTCAGCGGGGGATGGGTTGGATCAGGGAAGGGAGAAGGAGTTGGGGACGGTGAAGGAGATCAAGGGCAAGGAATCAGAGGCGGGGGCGGCGACGCCGAAACTGACCTAAGGGGATGAAACTTCGCCGGAACGTGCGTGCGTTACGGGGCCCGATCGATTTGACGCCGTTGATCGATGTGGTGTTGTTGTTGTTGATTTTCTTTATTTTGAGTTCGTCGTTTGTGTTGCAGCCGGGGGTGACGATTCGGTCGCCGGCGGGGCTGGAGGGGGCGCGTGGGGTGACGGGAGCCCGTTATATTTTGGCGGTGACGGGGTCGAAACCGACGTTGATTTTTTTTAATGATCAGATGACGACGCGGGAGCGGTTGTCGGAGCAGTTTCGTGCGTTGGCGGAGCGGGAGGGTGATGCGGTGGTGGTTTTGAAGGCGGACCGGGATGTGCCGCACGGGACGGTGATGGAGATTTTGAATAAGGCGCTGGGGCAAGGTTTGCGGATGGTGGTGGCGGCGCAGGAGGGGGCGGGACCGGTGCGGGTGGAGCAACCGGCCGGGGAAGCATCGGAGTAGGCGGGGCATGAAGATTGAGTCGTTGATGGAGGTGGTGTTGCCGGAGGAACGGCGGTATCTGGGGCTGGTGCTGGTGTTGGCGACGGCGGCCCATGTGGCGGCCTTTTTTGTGTTCAAGGTGCCGACCATGCCGGTGGTGCGTCAGCCGAAGGCGCCGATGCAGGTGGTGCTTTGGGGTGTGGAGGGGGAGGGGGCAGGAGGGTTAGATGGGGCAGCGTTGCGATTGATGGAGGTGAGGGATCCGCGAGTGGGGGTGTTGCCGCCGGTGGAGTCGGTGAGGGCGTTTGCCAAGCGGCTGCCGGTGTTGCGGGGTTTGGAGGAGGAGGGTGAGGTGGAGGCGTTGAGACCGCTGCTCCCGATGGAGTTGCCGCCTTATGCGGAGCGGATCAAGGTGGTGGGAGCGCGCTGGGAGCCGGTGGCGATGCCGGTGGTGGTGGAGAGCCCTCCCTCGCCCCGTGGAAGTAGCTGGCAGGTGGGTGGGGCTGTGGCGGAGCGTCGGGTGTTAAGGCGTCCGGTGTTGGGTCGGCCGGAGGTGGATGGGCCGCTGGGGGTGACGGTGGTGCGGATTGCGGTGGGACGGGAGGGGTTGGTGGTGGGTGCGCATGTGGCGGAGAGTTCGGGAAGTTTTGAGGTGGACCGTCAGGGCTTGGCGGCGGTGCGGGGAATGACGTTTGAGCCGGTGGCGCAGGAGGGGTTGGCGCAGGGGACGGTGACGTTGTTTTGGGATTATGCGGAGCGGGGTGGGTTCCCGGAACGCGGCCGGGGAGGACCATGACGATTGATTTGGTGAATTTGATTCTGCTTTATCCGCTGGTTTTCCTTGCCGTGGTTTTTGGCGCTTGGCTAGCGTGGAGGGCTTCGACCAAGCGCCGCTTGGAGCGAGAGCGGCTTCATGTTGCCTGCCGGTGTTGCGGGGTGTGGGTGCCGTGCGATGAGGCGGCGGTTTGGGTGCGGTGCCCGGAGTGCGGGTGCCGGACGCGGCTCGCGGGACGGGAGATGGTCCGGCGGGGCGAGATTTCAACGTTGCAGAAAGTGGCTGGGAGATCATGAGCGAGATCAAGGAGCGGATTGTTATTTTGGATTTCGGGTCGCAATACACGCAGGTGATTGCGCGGCGGGTGCGGGAGTGTCAGGTGTATTCAGAGATTTTGCCGTTCAACACGACGGCGAAGGTGTTGGCGTCGCTCCGTCCGTCGGGGATCATTTTGTCGGGTGGTCCGGCCAGTGTGTATGCGAAGGGGGCCCCGCAACCGGACCGGGCGATTTTTGAGCTGCCGGTGCCGATGTTGGGAATTTGTTATGGGATGCAGTTGCTGGGGAAGTGGTTGGGGGGGAAGGTGCAGAAGAGTGAGCGACGGGAGTTTGGCCGGGGCGAGTTGGAGGTGGTGGGCTCGTCTGAGTTGTTTCACGGGTTGCCCCGGAAGCTGGAGATTTGGAATAGTCATGGGGATAAGATTATTGGGTTGCCGAAAGGGTTCCGAACGGTGGCGAGGACGGAAAATTCGCCGTATGCGGTGATTCAGCGAGGGAATCTTTACGGGTTGCAGTTTCATCCGGAGGTGGCGCACACGCCGAGGGGGAGGGAGATTTTGGCTAATTTTGTGCATCGGATTTGCGGGTGCGGGAATCATTGGACGATGGCCTCGGTGATCGAACGGTCGGTGGCGGAGATTCGCGCCCAGGTGGGCAAGGGGAAGGTGGTGTTGGGTTTGTCGGGCGGGGTGGATTCGTCGGTGGCTGCCGCGCTGCTGCATCGGGCGATTGGGCGGCAGTTGCAGTGTATTTTTGTGGATAACGGGTTGTTGCGGGCCAACGAGGTGGCGGCGGTGCGCCGGGTGTTTAAGGATGGTCTGGGGTTGAAGTTAAAGGTGGTGGATGCGCGGGAGGCGTTTTTGGCGAAGTTGCGCGGGGTGGCGGAGCCGGAACGGAAACGGAAAATCATCGGCAAGGAGTTTATCCGAGTGTTTGAGGAGGCTTCGAAGGGGTTTGGGCGGGCGGAGTTTTTGGCTCAGGGAACGTTGTATCCAGACGTGATTGAGAGTGTGCCGATTGATGGGAATCCGGCGTCGTTGATTAAGTCGCATCATAATGTGGGCGGCTTGCCGAAGCGGATGCGGCTTCGTTTGGTGGAACCGCTCCGTGAGTTGTTTAAGGATGAGGTGAGGCAGGTGGGCGAGGCGCTGGGCTTGCCGAAGGAGATGGTGTGGCGGCAGCCATTTCCGGGGCCGGGTCTGGCGGTCCGGTGTTTGGGAGCGGTGGATGCGGATAAGTTACGGATGTTGCGGGAGGCGGATGCGATTGTGGTGGAGGAGATGAAGGCTTCGGGTTGGTATTACAAGGTGTGGCAATCGTTTGCGGTGCTGTTGCCGTGCCGGAGTGTGGGGGTGATGGGTGACGAGCGAACCTATGAGTTTACGGCGGCAGTGAGGGTGGTGGAGAGTCAGGATGGGATGACGGCGGACTGGGTTCAGGTGCCGTATGAGTTGTTGGGCAAGATCTCGAGCCGGATCATCAATGAGGTGCGCGGGATTAACCGGGTGGTGTATGATATTTCGTCGAAGCCACCGGCGACGATTGAGTGGGAGTGGTG
>JBDNCR010000192.1:0-4560 GCA_046719555.1 Verrucomicrobiia bacterium
GAGTTGCCGGAATATGAGTTGCAGAAGCTGAGTTTCCCGCCGTTTTTGGAGATTGTGGAGTATTTGGAGCGAGAGCGTTTTACGGAGTGCATCATCAGCACGCCCGGTCCGATTGGATTGTGTGCGCTGGCGGCGGCGAAGATTCTTGGGTTGCGAACGGTGGGAATTTATCACACCGATTTTCCGCAGTATGTGAGGATTTTGACCGAGGACGATTTTTTGGAGACGGTGGCATGGAAATTCATGCATTGGTTTTATGCCCAATTGGATTTGGTTTATGTGAATTCAAATTTTTACCGGCAGTGTTGGATCGATCGGGGAATTGCCGGGGAGAAGTTGGCGATTTTGCCGAGGGGACTCGATACGGAGCTGTTTCATCCGAAGCGACGTGATCCCGATTTTTGGAGGAAGCGGGGGGCCAAGGGACCGGTGGTTCTTTATGTGGGACGGATTTCCAAGGAGAAGGACTTAGCCCTGTTGATTGAGGTGGATGCCCTTCTGCGAGAGGGTGGGGTGCGGTGTCAGTTGGCTCTGGTTGGGGAGGGGCCCTATCGTCAGGAGCTGCAAGCGGCGTTGCCGGAGGCGATTTTCACCGGGATTCTGACCGGGCCTGAACTGGGCACGGCCTATGCGTCGGCCGATCTCTTTATTTTTCCGAGCACGACGGATACGTTTGGTAACGTGGTGGTTGAGGCGTTTGCGTCGGGATTGCCGGTTTTGGTGTCGGATGTTGGCGGTCCGCGGGAGTTGGTCGAGGGTCCCGAGATGGGACGGGTTTTGCCGGCGAATCAACCCAAGGTGTGGGCCGAGGCGGTGAGGGATTTATTGGCCAATCCGATTCCGGCAGATACGTTGGCGCGAAATGCGGTGCGGATGCAGGCGGAGCGGAGTTGGGATCGGGCGTTTGACGAGTTTTGGGCGCGGGGCTTAGACCACGGGGCGGACTTTCAACGGGTTTCCGCGTAAAATGCGGACTTAGTGATTGACCCTCAACGGGTGTTGGGCTTCCATTTAGGGATGCCAGATCCGATTCCGCCCCCGTCTCCGGGAACGCCCGGACCTCTGAAGCGAAAGACCTCTCCGATTCCGGCGTCGCCGGTGGTCCCGCCGTTGCCTGAGGGTGCCAAGAAGCCGAGCACGGGGGTTTTGAAGGAGATGAAGAAGGAGACGCTGCGGATTAGTTTGCCGCCGAGGGTCGGGGCGGGGGGAGCGGCGAAGCCTGCGGTGACGGTGAAGCAAACGTTGACTCCGACGCGCGCGATCCCCGCGCCGAGTAGTTTGAATGTGACGCGGCCAATGCAGGTGGTGCAGGTCAATGTCCCGAAGCCGCCGACGGGTTCGGTGCCGCCGGTGCCGGCCAATGCGATGAAGGCTGCACCGACGGCTCCTACTCCAGCGGTGGCTAAGGCGCCGAAACCGGCTGAGCCGGGCGGTGGTGATATGACGCAGGGTTTGGAAAAGCTTTCGTTGAAGGCGACGTCGAAGCTGGCACCGGTTAACAAGCCGGCGATGATGACGCAAGCGACGCCACCCGTGGCCAAGGCTGTGCCCCCGGCTCCGTTGACGCCGGCGGCGGCTCAGACTAAGCCGGTGGCGGGAAGTCCGGTGGCATTGACGAAGCCGACTCCGCCGACTTCTCCAGAGTCTTTGGCGGCGCCGCAGACGGTGAAGATGCCGGTTTCGGTAGCAAAACCTCCCCCGGGGTTGGTTCCTCCCTCGGCAACGCCCTCGTCGTTACCGACCGAAAAAGTGCAGGTCACCCCGGCGGTGGTGAATCCGCCGGCAGGTGCGGTGGGCAAACCAGCCCTGGTTTCTGCGGCCATTCCTCCTCCCCCATCTCCGAAAGCGGTGCAACCACCTCTGCCGAACATGCCGGTGCCTCCTGCTGCGGCGGGAAAAGCACCTGCGGTTCCTGCGCCGACCGTGCCCAAGGTTCCGACGCCGCCTTCTTCCGGTCAGCCCGTGGCAAAGATGAACCCGACGATTCCCGTTCCGCCTCCGGCGAAGCCGGGAGGTGCCGCACCAGCGGCGGCTCCGGGGAAGCCACCGGCTCCGGCCGTTCCTCCGCCTGCGCCGATGGCTGGGAAAGCTCCGGCTCCGGCGGTCACCGTGAAGCCTCCTCCAGCTCCACCACCGGTGACACCGGCTGCCGGGACAACTCCGGGGTTGCCTCCGATGCCTGTTGCGAAGCCGGGAATGTCGGCGCTGCCCACACCGCCGCCGCCCGGGCCAGGGAAAGCTGCGGGTCCGGGGATGCCGACCCCAGTGAAGCCGGGTGCTGTTGGACCTGCGTCCGGGCCGATGGCGTCGGATGATAGTTCGAAAACCGCCGTGATTAAGACGGTGCCTTCCAAGGGGCCGATGTCGAATTTGAAGAAACCGGCTCCAGCGGCCATTCCAGGCGCGAAACCGGTGGCTCCCGCGGCTCCGATTGCTCGTGCTCCGGTGGCTGCGCCGCCCGCGGCGGGGGGACTGAAACCGGTGCCGGTGGGGCAACAGGCTCCAGGTGTGGCACCGGCAGCGCCCGCGGCGGCAGCTCCGAAGAGTGTGACGCTAACGAAACCGGTTCCAACGGTTGCGCCGATCAATGTGGTGGGGGATCCGGTGGCGAATTATCTCGCGGTTGGAGCGGCGGTCGCTTCCTTGGCGGTGTTGGGTGTGGTTTTGTCCAGCTATCTCGGATTTCTTTGACGGCGGTCTTTGACTGAACCTTGGGCTGGGCCGTTTCGTTAAGGAGCGGTGTTCAGTTGGGGGTGATCGTGGCAGGGAGACGAGGCGGTTCGATTCCTCGGGCAGTGGGGAGAGGGACACCCTGGTGAGGTTGGGGTTTGGGGGAACGAATGAGGGATTTAGGAGGGGTCGGTTGGGGGAGGGCGGGGCTTGGTTTTGGGGAGGGGTCGGACGTCGGCGACGTTGAAGCGGACGGTGTAGGTGCCATCGACCAGTCGCGGTTTGAGGTGAGGAACGACTTTCTTGAAGGTGCGGAGCATGCCATGATTGGTGGCGAGGAAGGTGGCGGTAAAGCCGGTGATGCCGCGGTCCCGGGCGATACTGGCGAGGTATTGCAGGAGGAAGGTGCCGAGTCCGCGGCGTTGGTAGTCGTCATGGACGGTGAAGGCAACTTCGCACCAGGCAGGGTCCTCTTCGGCGAGGAAGCGACCGACGCAAACCAGGCGGCCCGGTTGGTCGGGGGGGTAACCGACGATGGCCATGTCGCGGTCGTAGTTGACGGTAACAAATTGTTGTTTTTGGCGATGGGGCAGGCGTTGGAGGGGGATGAAATAGCGTTGGAGGATGGTTTCGGCAGAGTGAGAGTAGAAGAGGGCTTGAAGGGCTTTTTCGTCGGTGGGCTTGATGGGGCGGAAGTTGAGGGTGAGACCACCGGGGAAGGTGCGGGTGGTTTCGTAACGGAAGGGGTAGGGCTGGAGGTTGCGGGGAAGGCTGATTTGCTCGGGATGAACCAGATGGGCCTGTCGGGCGGCTTGGAGGAGTTCTTCACGGAAGGCGGGATGGGCGAGGTGAATGAGGGCGATGGCCCGTTCGCGGAGGGATCGACCACGGAGGTCGGCGACGCCGAATTCGGTGACGACCCATTGGATGTCGGCGCGGGTGAGAACGACGCCGGTGCCCGGTTCGAGGTGGGGGACGATGCGGGAGACGGTTCCGTTTTTGGCGGTGGAGGGGAGGGCGAGGATGGTTTTGCCGCCTTCGCTTTTGGCGGCGCCGCGGAAGAAGTCGGCCTGGCCACCGAAACCCGACAGGATGCGTCCGCTGAGGGATTCGGCGGCGGCTTGGCCGGTGAGGTCGATTTGGAAGGCGGATTGGATGGAGACCATGCCGCGGTTGCGGGCGATGGTGGCCGGGTCGTTGACGAAGTCGGTGGGGCGGAATTCGAAGGCCGGGTGGTCATGAACGGTGCGGTAGAGTTCGGCGGATCCCATGCAAGAGGAGGCGACAATTTTTCCGGGGAGGAGGGTTTTGCGGGAGCCGTCGAGGGCACCGGAGTGGAGGAGGGGGAGGAGGGCGTCGGAGAAGGATTCGGTGTGGATGCCGAGGTGGCGGTGGCCGGAGAGGGCTTGGCAGAGGGCGGTGCCAAGTCGGCCGGGGGTGAGGTGGAGGGTGGCACCGTCGTCGATGAGGCCGGCGACGAAGCGGGCGATGGCTTGGGCGTCGTCGCGGGTGGGGGGAGGGTGCCATTGAAGGAGAGGTTGGCGGGCCTGGACGAGGGTGTGGAGCGAGGAGAGGTGGACGAAGCTTTGGCCGTGGGTGCGGGGCATTTCGGGCTGGATTTCAGCGATGACATGTTTGGCGGCGGCGATGGCGGAGGGAATGACGTCGACGTGGATGCCGAGGCTACAGAATCCGTGAGGGTCCGGCGGGCTAACGGAGATGAGGGCGACGTCGATTTCAAGGAGTCGAGAACGGAAAAGGGCCGGGATGTCGCTGAGGTGGGAGGGGGTGTAGTCGGCCCAGCCGGAGGCGACTCGGTCGCGGACGCCGGGGCCGAGGAGGAGGGCGTTGGGGCGGAAGTGGGAACCTCCGCCGGGGCGATCGCCGGGG
>JBDNCR010000193.1:0-4549 GCA_046719555.1 Verrucomicrobiia bacterium
CGGCGGTCCCGATCCCAATTGCCACGCCATGTTCCCCAGCAACGCACACCGCCAATACTGACGCAACGCCTCCAACTGGCTGGTCGCATCCGGCTCCGCCCGCAACGAAGTCGCATTCTGATGGATGATCGTCAAAATCGTCGGATCCGCCCCCACCTGCACCGCCGCCATAATCCCCCGCTTGGCCAACTGATCCGCCGTCGCCAGCATCGCCCCCAGCGCCTCCTTGTTCCGGATATTCCACTCCAGTTTTTCCATGTCAAACGCCCCCCCCAACCGCAAATACTGCTGTTCCAACATCGCCACCTCACAATAATCGTTCGCCCAAGCCATGGCCGACGCCGCATCACTCAGACTTCGCGGAGCCGCCGGAGCCTCCGGCGCCCGTGGTGGCCCATAAGCTGGACCCGGCGTAAACCCAATCGACTGGTAATTCGCCGGGGTCGACTCCGGATTCTCCGCCAACTCGCGCCGCCGCCTCTCCCGTTCTCGCATGGCCTCCTGCTGTTCCCAGCTCCGCTTGGCATCCCGCAACACCCGCGCATAACTCGCCAGCCGCGGATCAAAAATCAAACTCTCCCGCAGCTCACTCGCCCGCGCCCGCAAACCCAAGTTCAAAAACTCCGACAACGCCAGCTGCGCCGGCGTCAACTGCCGCAACCACAACGTCGCCCGGTCATACACCGGAATCGTCCGCCGATTATCCATCGCAAAATAGATCGTCGTCAGAAACGTCCCATCCCGCAGTTCATAAGCCGCCCGAGCAAGATTAGCCGCCAGCAGCTCCTGAGCCACCTGCCGTTGCTCAGCCGTCGCCTCCGACCTCGGCCCAAAAGCCTGCCGCGCCACAATCAACGCCCCCTCCAACCGGGCGTTCTGCCCATAAAGCCAATCCGCCTCCTCCGCCAACACCAACGCACTCTGCAACTCATTCTTGTCAATCGTTGGGCGCACCAACCGACGCGTCATCACCTGCCGCAACCCGTTCGCCTCAATCTCCGCCGCTGGAAACTTGAAATCCCGTCGCGCCGCCAAAATCCCGTTCAACCCCCGCGTCATCCCATTGACCGCCCGAAACCGCTCAAACGCCACCGCCGGTTGTCCCGCCGCAAACGCCGCCTCTCCAGACCTCTGCGCCGCAAACACCCTCGACCACAACGCCCGCTCCACCACCGAAGCCGTCCGAGGCAACGCCCCCTCCCGCGGCCAAGTCCGCCGGTCTGCCTCCACCCGCGCCCGCTCCTGAGTCGCTCGCTCCTGCGCTACCGACAACGCCGCCGCCCCCAACGGCGGCGGCTCCGCCAGCTTCGGCAAATCGGGCATCTTCCGGCCCAGCACAATCTCCACCGCCTCATACAACGTCTCCACCGGAACACACTCCAACCCCAAACGATTGGCCAAATTCGGAATATTCACCCCTCGTCCCCCCGAATAATCCATCGTCTGAATCTTCGGAATCACCGCCCGCCGAATTCCGGCCTTCGCCGCCGCCTCCAATCGCCGATTCAACCCCGCAACCAACCCCAGCGACCCATCAGGATTCAGCCCACCCAACACCACCGTCCGGTCCGGGTAAGGCGTCCCGCTGGCCGCAGCAATCATCCCCACCCCAAGCGCCGCGCTGTTCCCCGCCGTATCAAACCCCGGAACCCCCGACACCTTCCACGTCACCCCCTGCCACGTCTGCTGCCAAACCAACGCGCTCGACAACGCCGCAATCCACAAATCTGCCCGCAACGTCGGCGCCTCCTCCGCGCTCCCCGTCAACTCAAACCGCACCGCCTCCGTCCCCGGAGACCCCGTCTTCCCCGTCCACCCCAACCCAATCGAACCCACCTCAAAGGCCTCCCCCTCCACCGCCGATCCCACCACCGGAACCTTCACTTCAAACGGAGCCTCCGACTTCTCCAACTCCTGCCCAACCGCACGCCACACCCCTTCCCCCCACACGCCCGACAGAAAGCCTGCCGTCGCGAGCATCACCAATCGGGCCCGGCGATTGCCACTCATGAACATCGAGAATATGATCGACCCCACCTCAAACGGAAAGCCCGAATCGGGACGCCGGCGCCTGCCCTCCCGCCAACGCCTCCACCGCCGCCCCCCCCCCCGCCTCCAGCAACCCCGGCAACACCTCCGACCGTCGCGCCGCATCCCGCAAATGCCGCAACCCCGCCGGAATGTATTGCAAAAATTCTGCCTTGCCCCGCTTCAAGCCCAAAAATCCATACGCCCCCAAAGCCTGACACAAACGCTGAGCTGCCCCCAGATAAAACCGATGTTCCAACCCCGCCCCCTGCTCCCCTCGCGGCGCGCCCACCTCCCGGTAAATCTCCAACAACTCCATCCGTTCCACATGCGTAAACGTGACATACGGATCATACAACAACGACCCCACATCATACGGCGCCGGGCCAAATCGCATCCCCTGAAAATCAATCAAATGCGCCCGACCCTCCCACACCATCACATTCTGCGACTGAAAATCCCGATGCAACAACGTCTCCGGATGCCTCTGCAACAGCTCGGCCACCTCCAACAACGCCTTCTCCGCCATCCGCCCCACCACTCCCTCCCGGTCCAACCCACAAGCCCCTCCCAGAAACTCATGCAAAAAATACTCACGCTCCCAGGCATACGTCCCATGAGCAAAACCCACCATCAACGGCAACGGCGTCCGATTCAACCCCGCAGGTCCCTCCCGATGCAACCGCCCCACCGCCTCCAACGCCCCCGCATACGCCGCCCGCCGCTCCGCCCACGGCCGATGCTGAAACGCATGCAAATCCTCCCCACCCAAATCCTCCATCCACAACAACCGGGCTCCCCGGTCCTCCCCCAAAATCCGAGGCACCGCCACCCCAAGCCCTGCCAAAAAACGGGCGATATCCCCATACAAACCATTCTCCACCTTCGCCCCAGAATCCACCACCACCACCGCCGCCCACCCGTTGGCCGATCGAACCCGCGTGAAAGTCCGTTCCGACCCACCCCTCACAATCGGGTCCATCGACAACTCATTCCCCGCCTCCGGAAACCGAAGCCGGGTCTGCTCCAACAACTCTTCCACCTTCACCTCATCCCCTTCCATTCCCGCACCCGTTCCAACTCCTCCCGCGTGCCCAGGTCATGCCACGCCCCTCCCTCCAGCAAAACCCCTCCCACCGATCCCGGCTCCGCCTCCATCGCCCGCAAAAAACCCTCCACCACCGACTCAATCTTCCCCGCCTCCAAAAACCGAAAGAAACCCGGCTCCACCCGATACAACCCCGTAAATCCACACCGCTCGCTCCCCTTTCTCCCCAGCCGGTCCCTCACATCCTTGACCTCCCCGCTCGCCGCATCCCATTCCACATTCCGCACCGCCCCATCCCGCCTCAAGCCCAACACCACCAACCGACCCATCCCCCCTCGTTCCATCAAAGGCTCGAGCGAAACATCCGTCAAAACATCCCCATTATAAACCAACAGCGGCTCCCCCCCCGCCCAACCCTCCACCTGCTTCAACCCGCCCCCCGTCTCGAGCAAAACCGGCTCATGGCTGAACGCCAAAGGCACCCCCCGCCACTGCCCATCCGGAAAAGCCTCCCTCCAGCGATGCGCCGCATGATGCGTATTAATGATGATCCGCTCCACCCCAGCCTCAATCAAATGGTCCAATCCATAGGTCACCATCGGCCGCCCCCCGACCTCCAACAACGGTTTCGGCATCTCCCGCGTCAGATCGCCCAAACGGGTACCCAACCCCGCCCCCAAAACAAAGGCCGACCGCACCCGTCCACTCATCGGGGACACCCTACACAACGCCACATCTGGCCCGAAAATGGAACCTCACCCCACCCCATGTCAAGCGGCCTCCCTCCCCTCCCCCGCCCCCTCATCGACCCCGCACCTCCATCCGGAATCGGCCAATCTCCTGATTGATCTCGCGGAACTCCTCAGCATTAAAAACCTCCGGAGGCCGCTTCAACGTCTCCCGATACGCCTCAATCCGCTTCACCCTCTCTTCCAAGACCGCCTCGGGCAACTCCATCAACGCGTCCCGGGCAATCTCCGCACAGGCCGGGTTATGACAAATCAACAACAAATCGGTTCCCGCCTCCACCGCCCGGCGTGACGCCTCCGCACTCCCATACCGATTGGCCACCGCCCCCATCTCCAAATCATCCGACATCACCATCCCGTCAAACCCCAGTTCCTCCCGCAACACCTCCCCAATCAACACCGGCGACAACGATGCCGGCAACGGCTCCTGATGAAACGCCGTAAAATGCCCATGCCCCACCATCACACACTCCGCCGTCTGCGCAAAATGACCGAACACCCTCAGCTCCTCCGCCATCAGTTCCTCCCGCCTCCGCGTAATCCTCGGCAGATCCCCATGCGGATCCTTCTCACAATGCGTGTAGCCCGGAAAATGCTTCGCCGTCGCGTGCACCCCTCCCGCCTGCAGCGCTGCCTGAAACGCCGACGCCTTCTCAATCACCTCATCCGGGCCCGCCCCGTAACATCGGCCCCGCAACGAATTGTCGGCCTCCTCATCCACGCA
>JBDNCR010000194.1:0-4521 GCA_046719555.1 Verrucomicrobiia bacterium
TCTCCCTTAAACTCCTCCATCCTCATACAAGCCGTTTCCACGAGGGCTTGCGGTTCCTTCCCCCTCATTTGAGCAAGCATCTCCGCACTTGGATCCACCGCCGTCACTCGATATCCCGCCCTTGATAGCGGAAGAGAAAGTCGCCCCGTCCCCGCCCCAAAATCAACAATTCGCGCCGGAGCCGGCACCGTTTTGGTGATCCACGCCAAGGTCGCCTCCGTCAGCCCATGATATAGTCCGCCAAAGGTGCGCTCATACGCCAAGTCATAAACCTCAGCCCACGAGGCATGTGGTCGCTTCGTCACAGGGATCGACTTTCCTTAACGAGGGGTCGGTGACCCAACACCCCCTTCAATAAAACGAATCATCGGCCGGTGTTTGGTTTTGGATCCTTCGTTTGGGGCCCGAATAGGCTTCAAACAAAGCCAGGTGCGCCCGATGAGACATCAGGTCATCTCGCTCATAATAATCAGCCACCCACTGGAGCAAGGCCTCCAACTGCCGATCCTGCTCCTCCTTGGTTCGAAACTTGTGCCGCTCATGCGGACGCCGCCGACAGTTTGCCAGACAGATTTCAGGTCCTGGGTCCATGAACACCAGCTCTGGAACCCAGGCAAAGGATGCCGCAATCAAATCGGAATAACACCCTTCAATGATCCACGAAGCATGCCCACCACAAAATTCCTCAACGTCTTTCACTCGCTCCCTTAACGGCCGTTCCACCGAGGTTCCTTTCTCCCAGAAGATGAGGTCCAAATCCAAGATGCAGGTGTCCTGATTTGCCGCGAGTTTCCTCGCCAAAGTCGATTTGCCTGAACCTGAATTCCCAATAATGGCAACCTTCATCCTCTTATCCAACCCATGGTCTCAAAATCAACGCCCCAAGTCGCGCTCCCCCTGGCCCAGGCAGACGCCATCCGCAGGTTCCAACAGATTCATCTTAACCAGGGTCGCCTCATTCACCTCAACAAACGCCAAGCGATCAAGTCCCCCTTTTCTTGAATTCCTCAAACGTCTGAATCACCTCTTTGGCCTCCTGCCGGCTCAGATTCCCGGTAATCTGGAGCGAGCCACCTCGGATGATTTGTCGAACCACGGGGGCCATCACCAGCCTCCCCCCTGCCACAATAGCCAACCGCTTCCCCAACATCTCCTCGGTGAGCTCCGCAAGTTTTTTTGCCCCGCCGCTGGTCAAGGTGATGATCAACCCAATCTCATTCCCTTCCGCCATCGTGATTTTCTGCACGTCTCGCTCCGTGAGAACAAAAGGTCGATCCACATGGAGAACCTCCTCCGAATCATTCTGCCTCAACGTCATCTCCGTAGAGTCTCTGCTTGGGCCCTCCATAACCCTCGAAATACCAATCGTCATTGGATCCGTGGCCCACGATGTGGATAACATCGAGAAGCTGAGGACGACCGAAAGCCAGACACCCCTCCCGTTGGTCCATTTTCGGGGGCATCCACATCCGCCTAACTCGGGCCTGCCGTTCGGGAACGTAACCGAACCCGCACCACGAACCGGTTCGCCTTGAACTTCGGGGACAGAAACCTTCACTTTTTGAGAATCCATTTTTCTCCGCAAGGTTCGACCTCAAGCCTGTTTTCCGAGGCAAAGCGAGTAACCGCGGAGCGAACCCCCGACCAATTCCAATCATCTCCCAAAAGAACTCCACCCGGTCTCAACAAATGATAGTAATCAAGGACATCCTGATATACATCATCTTCCTCATGGCTCGCATCAAGATAAACCATATCAGCGACCACACCATTCATCATCAACCATAAAGCCGCGGATGACGAGTGAAGGGGAAATGGAATAACCACGTCTTGTAAACCCGCATAACAAACATTGGCCAAAAACGTGTAATAAACTTGGGGATAGCCATGCCGACACTTCAGTGATTGATATCGATCCGGATCTGCGTGGTCATTCCACATCTCCAAGGCCCCCAGCCACGTGTCAACGCACAGGATCTTTCCACGTCCACGTTCCTTCAAAAGATTCCCCATGGTGATCGCTGATGCGCCTTTCCAGGTGCCAACCTCAATAATCAATTCAGGCTCGGTCGCCGCAATGAGCTTGGCAAACACCTCCGAAGCGCTCGCCCAGCCCCGCAGATCCTCCCCGATAGCCTGGTAGTCAAAGCCCTCATAAATGTCCTTCACATGCAGGGCCTTCATCAGATCATCGGGTGCCAGCGGTTTTTTGAAGAGCTCGACCGACCGTTTAATCCCCCGCCTCCGACGTTTCACCACAAAACCCAAGCGGCTGATCATCGAGACTAAAGCGTGTTTCAACATGGTCCTCCCTTGGTGGAAGGTCATCGACCCTTCTCAGCCAGAAGGATGACACAAAAGGACCATCCGGCCTAGCGAGGAAAAGCGCGTTCTCTCCCTATTTCAGCGTCGCGCTTCTCCCCACCCTGAAACCTTTCCACCGACAAGTCAACGCGTCGGCCTAGAGCGGCTCCTCCTTTCTTCAAACTCTCAGGAGCCAAGGGAGAACGGGCCGTTGGGACCACTTCCTAAGGCTCTTTTTCAACCGATCGGTTGGAGTCTGCCCCGAACTCCGTCTCAACGGCTGTGGCAAGAAATCCTGCCGACCAGGCCAAGTTCTCCAAGGTGGCCTGCACCAAACCCGCCTCCAGGAGGGGCATGTCAAGGCCATACGACCAATACCACTCATGCAGACCCTCCGCTTTCCCGACCCGCCGCCTCTCTCGATCAAGGAGGGAAAAGTGCGCGATCAAGGTCCGCCGCCAGGTCCCAAAATCGATCTCAAGTTGAGCTTCCCACCCGGTGTTCCCAATGGCCTTGGCAAACGTGATATTTGCGGCTGAAACTTTACCGATCGTCTTAAATCCATGCTTCTTGAACGCCTTGGAGGCAAGAGACGTTCGGGGAATCGACTGTCCCTTCACGGGAATAAAGGGCACCACCGAGCAGATCTGTCCATCAATGGTCGCCTCTCGCAGCAAACCTTCCAACGCCACAGAGAGTTCGGAAGTCCCGCGTTGTTTGAAGAGCGATTGAAAGGCTTCCCGGACCCTCAAGAGATGCTTGTCCCGTTCCGCCACATCGATATCGACACTTGGCAACATGGAAGGTTCTGGCGCAAAGATACAGTAAGCGGGCAAAACCTGTGGCGGTTGCGGTCGCACGACACCTTCGTGCACTGGATTCCAACTGGCGACAATCGCCTTCCGCTCAAGGCGGTGCGGCAACCGCCCAGCCCCAATCTCCATTCTCAGCCTACCTAGGCACCGTTCGAAGAGATCATGCATCACCAATGATCCTATCGGCACCTCCCCCAATCAACATGAAACCGCAAATAAGCTTCCCTGCATAGGCGCTCACGCCAGTTCGGAGCCAGGAAGCCAACCTCCAATGGTCAGCCAAACCTGGCCGTGGTGCAACGACCGGTAAACCGCAGGGTGAGGAAGACCTCGGCCGTGACGCGGGGAAGTGGTGAATGAATCGCTTTCCTCAACTCCTTTCATTTTCGTGCGATGATCAAGATACCGGCACTTATCAAAGCTCCTCCGGCGATCGTTCTCCACGTAATCTGCTCCTTGAGAAGGATAAAGGCCAGAATCACCGCAACGACCATGCTTCCCTTATCGATCATGGCGACCGTGGAAACCTCTCCATCCTTCAATGCCTTATAGTAAAAAATCCAAGATAAAGACGTCGTCACGCCTGAAAGGCCCAGCCAGAAGATATTGTTTTTTGTGAGCATCGCGACCTGGGAATGAGGAACGGCAAAGAAGGCAAAGCTCAACACAAAAATGAAGACGAAGCTGGTCCTAATGGCCAATCCGAGCTCGCCGGAAATTCCGGCAAGTCCGATTTTGGCAATGACGGAGGTAAAGCCTGCAAAGATCGTGGAAATGATCGCGTAGCTTATCCAAGACTTCATTCCGAACGGTCTTCCTTTCTTGCCGAACCTCTGCGATCACGGACGGCTGCCGTTCGCGCGGAACCATGCCACAAGCATTGCGATTAAGACTGGGGCATGATGCGGGTAGCCACTCGGAGCATCGCCTTATCGGGGTGACGTCTTTGGTATTCTGCGAGCATATTGTTCACACAAAGACTCAATCTTGAGTAGCATTTTTCAAACTCAATTGGGGCGCGACCGATTGGGTCTTTGATCTCGTGATCCTTATTGTTAACGTCATAAGCACCAAGTAGCCCGATAATGCCTGGAGCCATTCGATAATCTTCCTGCAATATTGCTTGGTGTCGGTGCTCCATGACCAAGAACCTGTCCATCTGTGCTATGGGTAGATCTCGAATGAACGTCGAAGTGCTTTTTGCCGGAGGCGTTCCATTCTTGCAGCATACCAGCCAAGCATTTTCGACGAGGTACTGCCCGGTATAATCCAAGAGTCCTGCGGAAAACACGTTGATGGGTAGAGACAGCTCAGCGCACCGTGCGAGACAAATTGCGTGCGCCATCTGGCTTCGACAAAGATTTGCGCTGCAAATAAACGCGATATTCACTTTTTTGCCGAA
>JBDNCR010000195.1:0-4491 GCA_046719555.1 Verrucomicrobiia bacterium
TTTGTTGATTGGGCACAACAAGTTGCCGAAACGACGGGTGGCGTTGTTGCGGGAGTTGGATGAGAAGCTGGGGAGGGTGCGGGAGGCTTACGGGCCGCTGGTGACGCCGTGGACTCCGAGGCTTTCTGGACGGTTGGGACAGACGGTGCGATTGGCTGAGCGGTTGGGGGATATGCCGGTGGTGGGAGGCAATGGTGGGGAGGTGTTTTGTGATTCGGCGGAGGTGATTGCGAGGTTGGTGGCGGACATTGAGGCGGCGGAGTGTCATGCGCATCTGGAGTTTTATATTTTTGCCGATGATGGTGCCGGGGGGCAGGTGGGGGATGCGCTGGTGCGGGCGGCGGGGCGCGGGGTGAGATGTCGGCTGATTGTGGATTCGGTGGGGTCAGCGAAGTTTTTGAAGCGGGGGGCAGGTCGGTTGCGAGAGGGTGGGGTGGAGGTGGTGGAGGCGTTGCCGGTGGGGATGTTCCGGAAACGGGCGGCGCGGTTTGATTTACGGAATCATCGGAAGTTGGCGGTGTTTGACGGACGGATCGGTTATGCGGGTTCGCAGAACATTGTGGATCCCCATTATGGGCATAAGGATTTGGTGTGGCGGGATGTGATGTGCCGATTGAAGGGGCCAATTGTGCTGGAGATGCAGGCGTTGTTTGTGGCGGATTGGTGTTTGGAGACGGGAGAGATTTTGGATGGGGAGGATTTGTTTCCAGTGCCGATGTCGGCGGGGGAGATTCCGATGCAGTTGTTGCCGAGCGGGCCGACGTATGCGGCGGAGAACTTTCAACGGGTGGTGGTGGACGCGGTGCATGAGGCGGAGGAGAGGATTATTTTGACGACGCCCTATTTGGTGCCGGATGAGCCGCTGATGCAGGCGTTGCAGGTGGCGGTTTTGAGTGGGGCGCGGGTGGATGTGGTGGTGCCGCGTCATTCAGACGGGCGGCTGGTGCAATGGGCGGGGGAGAGTTATTACGAGGAGTTGTTGGAGATGGGGGTGCGGGTGCATTTGTTTGAAGATGGGTTGCTGCATTCGAAGACGTTGACGATCGACCGGTGTTTGACGCTGGTGGGGAGCAGCAATTTCGATATTCGGTCGTTTGCGCTGAATTTTGAAGTGAATGTGGTGATGTATGGGGAGGATCGGCTCGGTTTGCGTGCGTTGCAGGAGAGGTATTTGGCGGGGTCGAAGGAGTTGACCCTGGAGATGTGGGCGGGGCAGCCGGGGTGGAAGCAGGTGCGGCGGAATGTGTGCCGGTTGCTCAGTCCGTTGTTGTAGGGAGGTCGAGCGGGTTTGGAGGAAGAAAGGGAGTGATAGGGGCTAGAAGGTGATCCGCCGATTGAACACTTCTTTCATGTTGGCGTTGTCGAGGTCGAGGGGGGTGACGTGGTCGGCTTGGATGGTGAAGGGGATGAGCCAGTAGCCGGCGGCGTAGCGGCTCCGGTATTGGGCGTAGAGGAGATAGGAGCCTGGGGGGAGTTCGATTTGGTAACGGCCGAAGTCATCGGTGCGAGCGCGGGTGACTTCGAAGTCTTGGGCCCGGAGGCCGATGGCCACGAGGTCGAGATGTTCGTAACCATCGCCAAAGTTGCGGGGAGTGGCGCGTTCGAGCCATGCGGCGTTGCGCGTTTCGATGATGGGCCGTTCGGCGTCGGGGGTGCAGATGAGGATTTCCATGCCATCAAGGGGGTTGACGTAGCCTTGTTTGAGGGTGATGCGGGCGGTGCCTTGGAGGCCCTGCTGGAGGGGGGGAAGAGGCGGGGGCTCGGGAAGGTCAACGACGGGCATGCATCCGGTGAGGAGAAGGGCAAGGGTGAGCGTGGCTGCGAGACGATTGAGCATGGATGGATCATGGCGGGGATCGGCTGGTTTGGGAATGGGAAATGGACGGTCGGAAGAGGAATGCTAGGGTGGGGGGATGTCGGCAGGAACGAGAGTTTTGGCGGTGGTGACGGGAGCGGGTGGGGGTCTGGGTTCGGCCTTGGCGCGGGGTTTGGCCGAGGTGGGTTACGATGTGTTGGTTCATGCGAGGCGGAATGAGGAGGGTGCGCGGGCGACGGCGGCGGCTTGTGAGAGGATGGGGGTGCGAGCCGGGGTGGTGATGGGGGATCTTTCGCGGCGTGTTGATGCGGAGGCTTTAGCCAGGGCGGCGGCGGGGTTTGGAGGACAGCTGCGAGTGGTGGTGAATAACGCCGGGAGTTATGTGGGCGGGCCGTTGGAGGAGCTTTCGGAGGAGGCGTGGTTGGAGGGTTTGCATTCGACGGCGACGGCGACGTTTTTGACGACGCAGGCGTTGTTGCCGCAGGTGCGGAGGAGCGGGTCGGGCCGTTTGGTGATGATCGGGGATTCGAGCTGTGATCGGCCGGGAGCCCGCGATGTGGCGGTGGGTTATCATGTGGGAAAGACCGGGGTGTGGATTTTGACGCGTTCGTGGGCGCGGAGCGAGGCGCGGTATGGGGTGACGTCGAACATGATTTCTCCGGGTTATTTGGAGAACAGTGTTGATTTGCCGGAGCCGGGGACGATTCCGGCTGGACGTTTTGGAGCGTTTGAGGATGTGTTGGGGGCGCTCCGTTTTGTGATTTCGCCGGAGGCGGGCTATGTTTCGGGGTCGAATGTGGTGGTGAGTGGGGGGTGGAATTTGCGCTGAGCTCGTGGTGGGGCTGGATTTTACTTTTTTTCGGTAGCCTCTACTGTGAGGAAGAAGTGATGACGAGGAATACTCCCGAGTTGCAGGATACGCAGAATCAGACGGACGCCCGACAGGTGGCGATTGACCGAGTGGGCGTGAAACGGTTGAAGCATCCGATCGAGGTGGCGGATCGGTCGGGGCAGCGGCAGAGCACGGTGGCCACGATTTCGTTATCGGTGGATTTGCCGCATCAGTTCAAGGGGACGCATATGAGCCGGTTTGTGGAGGCGCTGAACGCCCATGGTCGGCTGATTCATGTGGAGAATATTCCGGATATTTTGAGGGATTTGCAGCAGCGGTTGGCGGCGGAGTCGGCGCATGTGGTGATGGAGTTTCCGTATTTTTTGGAGAAGAAGGCTCCGGTGACGGGGGCGGTGGGGCTGATGGATTATGTGGCCCGGTTTGATGCGTCGATGCATGGGAAGGAGATGGATTTCAAGTTGGGGGTGGAGGTGCCGGTGACGACGTTGTGTCCGTGCAGTCGGAATATCAGTGAACGGGGGGCTCACAATCAGCGGGGGATTGTGAATTTGGAGGTGATGTTTACGGAGACGGTGTGGATTGAGGAGTTGATTTCGCTGGTTGAGGCGTCGGCGAGTTCGGAGTTGTTTTCGCTGTTGAAGCGGCCGGATGAGAAATTTGTGACGGAGCGGGCGTATGATAATCCGGTGTTTGTGGAGGATCTTTCAAGGAATGTGGCGTTGCGGTGTCGACAGGATCAGCGGATTGTTTGGTTTCGGGTGGAGGTGGAAAACTTTGAGAGCATTCACAATCATTCCGCGTATGCGGTGATTGAGCAGCCTTAAGATGAGAACGGGAGGTGTGGGGTGGGGATGGTTCTGGGGAGTGGTGGTGGGGTGGGGAATGACGGCAGGGTTGGTGGGGCAGGAGGTTCAACAGCATGGGGTGATTTTTGAGGAGTGGATACGGAATGAGTTTTTTGGGGGTTACCAGCCGCTGAGCTACACGGAGAAGTGGGATATTGCGGCGGAGGCGAATCAGGATCATGGGGGGATTCCGGTGAATCCAAAGGCGACGCGGTATGGGACGCCGGTGGGAATGGGGGATGCGTTGAGACAGTTTGATGTGGATGAGCCGTATCTCTTGATCGTGGGTTTTTGGGATCAGGTGGGTCCGCACAAGCGTTTTGTCAATGTGGTGGCGGTGCGGGTTGAGCCGGAGTTGCAACAGCGTTTATGGCATCCGGTGACCCGGCCGGATCTGGAGGCGTTGGATGCGTTGATTAAGGATCGGACGATTCCGGTGGAGGAGGTGCGGAGGCGGGCGTTGGCGGTGAAGAGTCGGCCGCCGTTTTCGGAGTCGATTTTTCAGGTCAATCCAAAGATTGATGGCAAGGGGCAGCGACGGTTGCAGTGTTCGATCCGGTTCAGGGATTTTTTCCGTGTGGTGGCTCCGGAAGCGGTGAGTGAGCGGCAGGAGCAACCGGAGCTCTTTGGGGTGGCGGTGCCGAAGGTGCGGGATTCTGGTCCGCGTCAGTTCGCGCCGGTGGAGGCAGAGTAGATGGTGGGGAGGGTTTATTGGCAGTGGTCGCGTTTGGTTCCAGTGGCGCGGTTGGATGCGTGGGAGGAGCGTTTGCGGGGTTTGCCGGGAACGACGTTTTCGTCGGTCGTGTTGGCGGGAGGTAAGTCGGCGCGGGTGCAGTTGTATGCGGCAACGAAGGGAAGGGTGCGGAGGGTGGCGGAGCAGTTTGGAGGGGTGGTGGAGCGTCGACGGCTGCAGGGGGATGTGGCGGCGGGCTCGGCGACGTTTCGTTTAGCGGTGGGGCGACGGTTGGTGGTGGTGT
>JBDNCR010000196.1:0-4487 GCA_046719555.1 Verrucomicrobiia bacterium
TATTCCATCATGTTGTGGCAAGACCCGATCGACGACCCGTATCTCACTACAGGCACAGGCAACTGCATCGCCGCCAACCCGCCACCGCCGAAATCCTCGCCCGCACCGCCACCGGCCAACCCGTCCTGGTCGGCACCCGCACCGTTCTCCAAAGCGAACGCCTCGCCGAACACCTCCGCCGCGCCGGCATCCCCCACCAACTGCTCAACGCCAAGCAGGACGCCGAAGAAGCTGCCATCATCTCCGCCGCCGGCTCCCCCGGCCGCGTCACCATCGCCACCAACATGGCCGGGCGTGGTGCCGACATCCCCCTCCACCCGGACGCCCTCGCCGCCGGCGGCCTTCACGTCCTCGGCCTTGAGCGTAACGAATCCGCACGCATCGACCGCCAGCTCATCGGACGTTCCGGACGGCAAGGCGACCCCGGCTCCGCCCAATTCTTCGTCGCCCTCGACGACGACATCCCCCGCCGCCACCACGGCCCCGACCCTGCCGGACGCTCCGGCGAACTCGACCCGGCTCTGGCCACCGACCTCCTCTCCTGCCAACGCCGCGCCGAACAGGAAGCACGCCAGCGCCGTCTTGCCGTCATGCGCGCCGATGATGCCATGGACAAACTCCGGCGCTACCTCGGCTAACCCCAACAACACCTCCAGCCCAACAAATCACCCTTCCGCCATCCGATCGTCACAACTTTCTTCTTGGCCCTCACCCCTTCCCCGCCCATACCTCCCCCATGGGCTTCATCCTCGGTCTCCTCTCCGGCAGCCTCCTCTACCTTATCCTCCGATGCGTCCTTACCGGCATTTACACCGTTGACCAAAACCAACGCGCCGTCCTCACCTCCTTCGGCCGCGCTCAACGCATCCCCAACACCACCACCCTCGACGACCCCATCGCCGAACCCCTCAACCCCGACGAACGCGACCGTTACGCCTACCCCCAGCTCCGCGTCATCCCTCCCGGCGGCCCCTACTTCAAATTCCCCTGGCAAACCGTCCACAAAATCTCCATCGCCACCGAAACCGTCAACATCGCCTTCGACCCCGAGAACCCCTTCGCCAACGCCAACAACACCATCCTCGAAGCCGTCACCAAAGATCAACTCAACACCGGCCTCACCGGCCAACTCCGCTTCCGCGTCTGTGACCGCAACCTCTACGCCTACATCTTCGGCGTCAAACGCCCCATCGCCCACGTCATGGGCTTCTTTATCTCCATCCTCCGCGAACGCATCGCCAACTTCGAGGCCCCCGAAACCTCCCACGCCGACCCCGCCTCCGAAGCCACCGCCGTCCACGGCATCTCCATCAACGACCTCCGTAAAAACCTCCGCGACCTCAACGAACACATGGACATCGAATGTCGCTCCTCCGCCGCCCGCTACGGCATCATCTTCGACGCCGCCCTCATCACCGGCATCGACCCCCCCGCCGAAGTCGAATCCGCCCTCGCCGCCATCAACACCGCCCACAACCAAGTCTCCTCCGACATCTCCCTCGCCCAAGCCTCTGCCGACCAGAAAATCGTCCAATCCAAACGCGCCGTCGAAATCGAAACCCTCAAAGCCCAGGCCGAAGTCGAACCCCTCCGCTGGCTCGCCTCCCAACTCGCCGAACTCCGCAAATCCGGCCCCGACGCCCTCTCCGCCTATCTCCGCAATATCCGCCTCGCCCTCTACGGCAAAGCCCGCCACATCATCCTGGAAATGAAACCATGATCGTCGCCGAACTCGTCACCTTCATCTTCACCACCCTCCTCACCTGCATCGGCCTCTTCATCGCCGTGCCCATCCTCCTCTCCTTCGCTCGCCTCTTCGGCCTCTTCGTCATCGTCCAAGAACGCCAATGCCTGGTCTACGTCCTCTTCGGAAAAGTTCTCGCCGTCATCTCCGAACCCGGCCTCCACTTCCTCGGCAATTACCTCGGCCCCAAAGCCTTCATCGTCAACCTCCTCGGCCGCTGCCACACCATCGACCTTCGCCTCGACCAAGAATACCTCCGCAGCCAGCCCGTCAACTCCGAGGAAGGTGCCCCCATGGGCATCGGCGTCTGGTACGAAATGTTCATCAGCGATCCCATCTTCTACCTCTTCAAAAATACCGACCCCCGCGGCTCCCTCCGCGCCAACGTCTCCAACGCCACCGTCCGCTGCCTCTCCAACATGAAACTCTCCAACATGCTCGAAGACCGCCACGCCATGTCCCGAACCGTCCGTGCCGAAGTCTCCGCCAAATCCTCCGAATGGGGCTATTCCCTCGGCTCCGTTTACATCCGCAAAGTCCACTTCCGCGACGCCGGCATGATCCGCCAGATCGAAGAAAAAGTCGTCAACCGCCTCCGCCAAGTCACCTCAGCCATCAAACAAGACGGCGCCAACCAGGTCGCCATCATCACCTCCGCCGCCGAGCGCCAGGCCGCCATCGAATTCGCCAAAGCCGCCGCCATGCGCCCCTACATCGTCGGCCTCGCCCTTCAAGAAATCTCCCAAGACAAAGAAGTCGCCGCCGCCATGTTCGAAATCCTCGAAAACCAAAAAATGCTCGAAGGCGAAGTCGACGTCACCCTCATCCCCCAAAACCTCCGCACCGACTTCCTCACCCAATCCCTCGCCTCCCACCACGCTCACCCCAACCCTGCCTGACCCCATCGACCCACCCGGCGCTCCCTCCTCTCCCCGCTTCAGCCTCACCCCCAATCCCGTTTGAACTTTTCCCTCGCCGGGTCCATCATCCCCGCGATGCGCGCCATCCTTCTCGACCGCTTCGGCGCCCCGGAAAACCTCCGAATCGGCTCCCTTCCCGACCCCGTCCCCGGCTGCGGCCAACTCCTCCTCCGAGTCCACGCCTCCTCCGTCAATCCCATCGACACCAAAATCCGCTCCGGCGCCCTCCCCACCCTCGCCCCTGACCTCCCCGCCGTCCTCCATGGCGACGTCCTCGGCACCGTTGAAGCCCTCGGCTGCGGAGTCACTGGCTGGTCCGTCGGAGACCTCGCCTGGGCCTGCGCCGGCGGCTTCAAAGGTCTCCCCGGTGCCCTGGCCGAATTCATGGCCATCGACGCCTCCCTCGCCGCCCCCGCCCCACGCACCATACCCCTCACCCACGCCGCCGCCCTCCCTCTCGTCTCCATCACCGCCTGGCTCGCCGTCATCGAACGCGCTCAAATCCGCCCCGGCCAGCAAGTCCTCATCCACGGAGCCACCGGCGGCGTCGGCCACATCGCCCTCCAACTGGCCAAAATCGCCGGGGCCCACACCTCAGCCACCGTCTCCACCGAAGCCAAAGCTCAACTCGCCCGCGACCTCGGCGCCGATGAAGTCTTCCTCGGTCGCCACGCTCCCGACAACACCTTTGACACCGTCATCGACACCATCGGCGGACCCAACCTCGAAAACACCTTCCGCCAAATCAAACCAGGTGGCACCGCCGTCACCATCGCTGCCCGCACCACCGCCGACCTCTCCCCCCTTCACGCCAAATCCGCCACCTTCCACGCCGTGTTTATGGCCCTCCCCCTCCTCACCGGCCACGGCCGAGACCACCTCGGCTCCATCCTCCGCCACATCACCCGCCTTGTTGACTCCTCACGCCTCCGGCCCCTCCTCGACCAAACCTTCCCCTTCTCCCACGCCGCCTCCGCCCACGCCCGCCTTGAATCTGGCCAGGCCACCGGCAAAATTGTTCTCCTTGCCGAATGGTAGTCTCTCCACACATGGCCCGACCCGACCTCGCCCCGCTCATCCGCCAACTCCCCCACAAACCAGGCGTCTACCTCTTCAAAGATCGCCTCGACCGGGTCATCTACGTCGGCAAAGCCCGCGACCTCCACCGCCGCGTCAGCCAATACTTCCATCCCTCCCGTAAAATGCGCGCCGACCTCAAAACCCGCGCCCTCCTCGACTCCATCTGGGGCCTCGAAACCCACACCGTCAAATCCGAACCCGAATCCATTCTCCTTGAAGGAAAACTCATCAAAGAATACCGCCCCAAATACAACATCAGCTTCCGCGACGACAAACGCTTCCTCCTCCTCAAAATCGATCTCCGTGAACCCTTCCCCCGCTTCCGCCTCACCCGCCTCAAAAAAGACGACGGCTGCCGCTACTTCGGCCCCTTCGCCCATTCCGGAGCCCTCCGCTCCACCCTCAACCTCCTCCGCAAAAAATTTCACCTCCGCTCCTGCCGCCCCGAAATCCCCACCGAAACCGACTACAAACACTGCCTCGACCACGTCATCAAAAACTGCTCCGCACCCTGCGTCAGCCGCGTCACCCAAATCGCCTACCGCGCCCAAGTCGAAGCCGCCTGCGACTTCCTCGAAGGCAAATCCGCCGACTTCATCTCCGAACTCGAATCCGCCATGCGCGACGCCGCCGCCCGCCTCGACTTCGAAAAAGCCGCCCAACTCCGCGACACGATCCACGACCTCAAAAAAACCACCGGCCCCCAACGTCGCTTCACCCGTGCCTTCCCCACCAACCTCTCC
>JBDNCR010000197.1:0-4473 GCA_046719555.1 Verrucomicrobiia bacterium
TGCGTAGAGGCTTCGCGGATGGGGAGGGGGCGCTGCCGCGCCATGCGCTCGAACGTTGTTCGAATCCGGTTGGAGCTAGGTCGCTACCGCGACGCCGCTGACGCGGACAGGGGGGGATTCGAACCCCCGGTACGTTGCCGTACACACGCTTTCCAGGCGTGCACAATCGACCACTCTGTCACCTGTCCTGAAATTGATTGAAGGGAGAGGTTAGTTACAGGGGGCGAAAAGGGCGAGCAAAAAGCGGCGGAGGGGTGAGCCTAGGCTGGCGTGGTGGCGGCTTTGCTGTCAGAAGAGAGGGGATGCAGGGGTTCGATGAGGCGTTGTGGGAGTTGTTGCGTTGCCCCAGAACCGGGGGGCGGTTGCAGCGAGTATCGGGATGGCCCTGGGCAGATCGAAGGAGACCCGAGGGAGTCGAAGGGGTGGAGTCATTTTTGCTGACGGAGGACGGGGAGTGGGCTTATCCGATTCGAGGGGGGATTGTGGAGCTGCTCCCGGAATCCGCCGTGTCGAGGAGGGATCTCGAAGAGGCGGGAGGGTCAAGGAGTTAGAGAGTCGAGACGTGCGCTGGTGACTTGGTGGTCATGGAGAAGCTGCTTAAATTCGGCGGAGGCGAGAAGACATCCCTCAGCTTGGCGTGGGGGAAGAACCGGTTGGTGGTCAATCTGGAGGGATTCCATCAGACCATCGGCTTCCGCAGGATGAAAGATGGCCAGGCGAGGGGATTCGTCCAGACCCTGAAGGAGGTGGCGCCAGTGCTGGAGGTTAGTGGCAAGGTCAGAATCTCGGGTGCGATGCGAGAGGCGGGGGAGATCATCAGGATAGGCAAGACCTTCGCGGGCGGCAAAGTGACGAGCGAACTCGGCGAGGTCGGGTCGGGTGTGGAAGACGACCATGTGGGAGTCGAGGTAACGGATGGCTAGACCCAAGGATCGGAGGCGGTCGAGTTGTGCGTGGAGTTCGCGTTGGATGTCGTTGAGGTCGTAGGTGATGCCGGGCGGAAGGTTCCAGGGGTTTGGGTAAAACGTCCCATCAGGTTGGACCAGGCTGGGTACGGATTGAGGAGGACTGACCGGGCCCCAGCGGAGGCTGGGCCATTCACTGTTCAGGGTGAAGTGGAGTCCGAGGCAGAGGTCCGACCGTTGCTGGAATCGTTCGATGGCGTCGAGGAGGAAGGGGGCCGGGGGCATGAGACCAAGATTGAGACAGGTGGAGGAGGCGGCATCGATGGCGCGGTTGGTTCCGGGAGAGAGTCCGGCATCGTCGGCACGGAGGAAAAGGGTGGGCATGAGAATGGTTATATGAGGGGGAAGGGGTGGGAAGTCGAGCTGGGTCGAGGAAAGGAGAGACGAGACGAGGTCAGGAGGAAGGTATTGGGACAATTAGTATTGGTTTGCGCTTCCGAAGTTTTCTGTCCAACTTTGGTATTGGGGAGTTTATGAAGTGTTCCGACGTTCCATCGTTTGCTCGGTTTGAGGCTTATGTTCGCCAAAATGGCGATGATCCGAATTTGGTTCGCGGGTTTCGAGAGGTGACTGAGGCTTTGGCCTCGGCTCCCCGCCCGTTGACGAATCGAGAGATGGCGATGGATCCCGGCCAAATGCTGAAGTTGAAAGCGAGCTGTGAGGCGGTGGAAAAGGCGACTCGGATTATGTGGGCCTGCGCGGCAGCATCGGATAATATTGAACCGCCGATGTGGGAAGAAATTCCTGATTACGAATCGGCTTTGGATTATTTCAATCAGTTGACGGATTTGGAGTTGATGGCGGCGACCGAGGAGTATCGGTTGCGGTGGGAGGTCAAGCGGCAGAGTCCGATGATGTCGCAGCGACCGGGGGGGTGAGGGCGGTCGGGAGGTGCAAAGTTCGCGGCAGAGGCTAGCTTGGCAGGGTGAAGAACGGAGTTGAGGTAGCCGGGGAACGGGGTTTGGCGAGGATCTTGCGGGGGAGCGGAAGGATGTTGGTGGCCTATTCGGGTGGGGTGGATAGTGCGTATTTGTTGTGGAGGAGTTATCAGGAGGTTGGGGATCGGGTGTTGGGGGTGTTGGCCGATTCTCCGAGTTTGGCGAGGTCGGAACGGGCGGAGGCGATTGAATTTGCGGCGGACCACCGGTTGCCGCTGCGGGTGATTGGAACGGAGGAGATGGAGAATCCGGCTTATCGGGCCAATCCCCCGAATCGCTGTTTTTTTTGCAAGGCGGAGCTGTTCGCTCGGATGGAGCGGCTCGCGGCGGTGGAGGGGTTTGATACGTTGGCGTATGGGGAGAACGCGGACGATGTGGCGGCGGAACGGCCGGGGAGCGGGGCGGCGCGGGCGTTTGCGGTCCGGGCACCTTTGAGGGAGGCCGGCTTGGGAAAGGTGGCGGTGCGTCAGTTGGCAGCTGCGGCAGGTTTGCGGGTGGCGGAGAAGGTGGCTTCGCCTTGTTTGGCGTCGCGGATTCCTCATGGCCAGGAGGTGACGGTGGAGAAGTTGGCGCGGGTGGAGGCGGCGGAGGCTTGGGTGCGCGCTCGAGGGTTTGCGGTGGTGCGGGTGCGGCATGATGGCAAGATTGCGCGTTTGCAAGTGGCCCCGGCGGAGGTGGATCGTTTGTGTCAGGAGGAGGCGGAGGTTCGGGCGGCGGTGTTGGCTCTTGGCTTTGAAGGTGTGGAGATCGATCGGAACGGTTACCGGGGAGCCGGATTAAGGTGAGCGGTTGGGGTGGGTTGCACCTCCGTGAATTGGTGGGAGGGTGAGGGATGCCAGAATTGGCAGAGGTCGAGTTTTATCGCAAACAGTGGGCTCCGGGCTTCGGACGAAGGGTGGTGGGGGTTGAGGTGCATGCGGGAGCGCGGGTGTTTCGGGGGGTGCCGGTGGCGCGGATGGTGGAGGAATTGAAAGGGAGTGTTTTGCAGGAGGGTTTGGCCAAGGGGAAGCAGATCTTGTTTCGGTTTAGCGGAGGGCGTTGGTTGGGCGTGCATTTGGGGATGACCGGCGAGTTGGCGACCGAAGGGGAGAAGTTTGCTTCGGGCAAGCATGATCATCTGATTTTGAGGCAGCGCGGACGGACGTTGGTCTTCCGGGATCCGCGGATGTTTGGCCGGATTCGGTTTTCGTCAGGAATTGGTCCTCCGGAATGGTGGGAAGAGATGGCTCCAGGGGTGTTCGAGCGCGGATTTACGGTGCAACGGTTGGCGGAGGTGTTGCAGCGGTGTGGGCGAATGCCGTTGAAGGCGCTGTTGTTGCGGCAGGAGTTTTTTCCGGGAATTGGGAATTGGATGGCGGATGAGATTTTGTGGCGGTGTGGCTGGGCTCCGTTTCGGAGGGCGGGAACGTTGGATTTGGGAGAGGTGCGACGGTTGTGGCGGGAGATTCGGTTGGTGGCCCGGGTGGCCTTGGCGAGGATTGGAAAGGATTGGGGGGAGTTGCCGAAGGGATGGTTATTTCATTGTCGCTGGAAGGATGGAGGGCGGTGTCCCAGGACGGGAGGTGCGTTGGTTCGGCAACAGGTGGGCGGGCGCACGACCTGTTGGTCGCCGCAGTGGCAGAAGGTTACCTAGATTTTTTGTTGCGAGACGACGAAAGAGGTCGTTCGCGGAGAACGTTCGGCGTTAGGAGGGGCTTTCAATGGGGGCAGCCCCCGATTTCTCCGTTTCGAAGCCGAGGATGTCTCCTTTGCGGATCACTTTCACGTGGTCACCAGCTTTGAGGTGGCCGCGGATGATCTCTTCGGCAACGGGATCTTCCACGTAACGTTCGATGGCGCGCCGGAGCGGGCGGGCTCCGTAGGCGGGGTCGTAGCCTTTTTCCATGAGGAAGTCGAGGGCTTCTGGGGAGAGGGTCAGGGTGATCTCACGGCCCTTGAGGCGCTCGACGACTTTGGAGAATTCGAGCTGGACGACCTGGGTGAGCTCGTCGCGGGTGAGGGGATGGAAGACGATGATGTCGGTCATCCGGTTGAGGAATTCGGGCTTGAAGGTTTTTTTGGCTTCTTCGAGCAGCTTGGATTTGACGGCGTCGTAGTCTTGGACGTCTTGGGCGACGCCGAAGCCGACGGTGTTTTGTTTGCGGATCAATTCGGCACCGACGTTGGAGGTGAGGATGATGATGGTGTTCCGGAAGTCGACTTTACGGGCCAGACTGTCGGTGACTTGGCCATCTTCGAGGATTTGGAGGAGGATGTTCCAGACATCGGGATGGGCTTTTTCGATTTCGTCAAAGAGGACGACCGAGTAGGGACGGCGACGCACTTTTTCGGTGAGTTGGCCGCCTTCTTCATAGCCGACATAGCCAGGAGGAGAGCCGATGAGGCGGGAGACGTTGAATTTCTCCATGTATTCGGACATGTCGAGCTGGATGAGGGCGTCTTTTTCGCCATAGACATGTTCGGCGAGGGCCTTGGCGAGGTGGGTTTTGCCGACGCCAGTGGGGCCGAGGAAGATGAAGGAGCCGATGGGGCGGTTAGGATCTTTGAGGTCGGCACGGGAACGGCGGAGA
>JBDNCR010000198.1:0-4453 GCA_046719555.1 Verrucomicrobiia bacterium
GTGGTCGGTGTCGCGCAGGTCAATTTCCAGGAGGGCGTGGAAGGGAACGGAGTTGATGGCTCCAGGCCGGATGGTGAAGACGCCGGTGGTTCCGACGCCGTCGGGAGAGCCGAGTTGGGTGACGAGGCGTTCGACGGCGAGGGCAACTTCGGCACCTCCGAGGGAGGCGTCCCGCCGCTCGGGCATGAGAACGGCTCCGGCGTGGCCACCTTCCCCCTGAAGCTGAACGCGGAGGGCGGCGGGCGCGGCGATTTTTTCGACGGCACCGATGGCAACATTTTGGCGTTCGAGCAGGGGTCCTTGTTCGATGTGGAGTTCGAGGAAGGCGGCGTAGTGGCCGGGGGTGAGGCGGGCGGAGCTGAGGGGGCCGGTGAAGCCGGCTTGAGTGCGGAGGGTGGCGAGGGTTTGTCCTTGGGGATCGGTGAGGGCATCGGCCTGGTCAGGGTCGAGTCGGCCGGAGAGGAGTCGGCTGCCGAGACAGCCCAGGCCGAAGCGGGTCGGTTCTTCCGAGGTGAAGAGGATGATGTCGATGGAGGCGGCGGGTTGGAATCCGGCGGCTTGGAGTGCGCGGATGGCTTCGAGGGCACCGAGGACACCGAGGACGCCGTCGTATTTTCCGGCGTTGGGGATGGCGTCGATGTGAGAGCCGGTGGCCAGGGGGGGGCGGGTTGGATCGGAGCCGACCCAACGGGCAAAGGTGTTGCCGACGGCGTCGACTCGAAGCTGGAGACCGGCTTGAGTGAAGAGGTCGGCCAGCATGGCACGGGCTTGTTGGTCTTCGGGGGAGAAGACCAGGCGGGTGACGGCGGGGGGTGGAGTTTCGGAGTGGAGGGCGAGGGTGTCGATCTCGTTGAGGAGGCGGGGAAGATCGACGGAGAGGTTCATGCGTGGGAGGAGGGGAGGCGGTTGATGTTTTTGTAGTAGAGATAGCTTGCGGGAGTGTCCCCCATGGCGACGAACCATTGGGGGCAGTAGGGTGCCATCCAGATGATGTCGCCTTGTTTGACCGGATACCAAGAGTCTTCCAGGCGGTAGACGCCTTGGCCGGAGGTCATGAGCAGGCCGTGTTCCATGATGTGAGTTTCCACAAAGGGCAAGGTGGCCCCTGGTTGATAGGTGAAGAGGTTCACGGCCAGGTCGAATTCAGGTCGGTCGGGGAGGAGGGTTTGCAGGAGAGCTCGGGGATTGCCGAGGAAGGGGACGCCGGGGATGTCGGCAGTGTGGCCAACCAGTCGGGTCGGGGGAGGGAGGTCTGGGTGGGGTTGGTAGATTTTTTCAAAGACGGTGATTTCCGCTTCGGCCTCGGCGTGGAGTTGGGCGCCGGTGCCGGGGGGGAGGTAGAGGAAGTTGCCGGTGCGGAGGGGCTCATCGCCGACATGGAGGTTGCCTGAGACGATGAACAGGACCCGTTGGAGCGAGGGTTGTGCGGGGAGGGGAAGCTTCCCGCCGGGGAGGAAACGGACGGAATACTGGACAAAGGAGGCGCCGAGCGCGGGGTTGATGTGGTCGATGATGGTGGCTTGGACGGCGCCATCGCGGAAGCTGGGAACGAATCCATCCGGGGTGAGCAGCGCGTGACGGGCGGCAACGCGGGTCCGGGTTCCGCCGAAGAGGGGGAAGGCGGCAGTGGAGTCGAGCGGATTCTGCATGGTGGGGAAGGGTGCCACAGGGATGGGGGTTGACAAGCGAAGGCGATGGGGCGGCGTGAGCGCTGGACAAGGCGTCGCCGGAGACCTAGCGTTCCAGGCCAATCGATTGAGGAACACGCTATGTCCGTTGATGAAATTTTGTTGAATGCTGAGGAGGGGATGGAGAAGACCTTGCACAAGGTGCAGGAGGAGTTTGGTGCGGTGCGGACGGGGAAGGCTTCGCCACAGTTGGTGGACGGGATTCGCGTGGATGCCTATGGGACGCCGATGCGGTTGCGGGAGCTGGCGGGGATCACGACGCCGGAACCGAGGTTGATTGTCATTCAGCCGTGGGACGCGGCGAATGTGGATCCGATTCGTAAGGCGCTGGAGGAGTCGAAACTGGGGATCACCCCGTTGGTGGACGGAAAGATTATTCGGATTCCCATCCCGGAATTGTCGGAGGATCGGCGTCGGGAATTGATCAAGGTGACGGGGCGGATTGCGGAGGACGGGCGGGTGGCGATCCGCCATCATCGGCGGGAGAGTTTGGATGAGTTGAAGAAGGCCCAGAAAGGTGGGGAGATCACCGAGGATGAGTTGGAACAGGGGGAGAAGGAGGTGCAGAAGTTGACCGACACCTATGTGGAAAAGATCAACTCTCTGTTTGCGGCAAAGGAGGCGGAGTTGTTGAAGGTGTGAGTTCGGAACTCCCATCGGAAACGCCGGTTCAACCGGCACCCCCGACGTTGGTTGAGCGCTTGGGGTTGCCGGCGACCATCAGCCGGGAAGAGATTGCGCTGCTGCCGCTGACCCGGTTTGAGGGTCCGATTCATTTGATTCAGAGCAATCCGGAGGTGGGGCCGGCGGTGGAGGCGCTGTTGCGGGAGACGGTACTGGGGGTGGATACGGAGACGAGGCCGAGTTTTCGTCGGGGCCAGTTTTATTTGCCGTCGCTTTTGCAAGCGGCGACGGATCGGGCGGTGTTTTTGTTTCAGTTGGATAAACTGGATCCTGCGCGGGTGCTGAAGCCGGTGTTTGGGGAAGCGCGGGTGGTGAAGGCGGGGATTGCGTTTACCCAGGATGTGAAAGAGTTGCAGCGGTTGTGTCCGTTTTCGGCGGAGAATATTGTGGATTTGAGTGTGGTGGCGCGCAAAGCCGGTCTGGTGCACACGGGGTTGCGGAACATGACGGGGATGTTTCTGAAAGCTCGGGTGTCGAAAGGAGCGCAGGTGTCAGATTGGAGTGCGCCGACCCTGTCGAAGGCCCAGATTGAGTATGCGGCGACGGATGCGTGGATTACGCGGGAGCTCTATTTTCGGTTTGCCCAACTCGGTTTGATGTGAGGGGGGTCAGCCGGTGGCGGATTTCGGTTTCGAGGCGGCGGAGTTCGGGCGTGGGGACGGAGGTGGCTTGGGCGCGACGAAGGGGCTCGGACCAGATGGCGTCAAGTTCGACGGGGTGACCGGCGAGATAGTCCAGAACGCTTGAGGGGAGGTAATCGCCCATGACTTCGGTTTGGGCAAATTGGTGGTCGATGAGGGTGTCGGGGATGGAGCAGCCGAGGGCGTTGGCGACGGCGATGACTTCGGCCATGAGTCGACGTGCCCGGGCCGAAAGATCGGGTGAGGCGAGGATGGCAGCGGTGCCGATACCGCCCGCGGCAATGCCCAGACCGTTGAAGGGGATGTTCCAGACCAGTTTTTTCCAGAGGAGGGTGTTGAGGTGGGGAGCAAGTTTGCAGCTTATTCCGGCTGCTTCGAAAGCGGCGGCGACGGCAGGCAGGGCGGGATCAGGCTCGGGTCGGAAGGCCCCGATGCCGACCGAGCCGTGCCGAAGGTGGGTGACTTCCGCCGGACCGGTCCGGTTCAGGCAGACGAAGCAGACGCCACGATGAACGGTGTGGTGCGGAAAGGCGGTGGCGAGGGTTTCTTCGGGGCCGAGTCCGTTTTGCAGGGTGAGGAGGGTGGACTGGGAGTGGAGCATGGAGTGGAGGTGCGGCAGGAGCGAGTCGGTCTGGGTGGTTTTCGCGGTGACGAGGACCAGATCGCAGGGGCCGAGGTCGGCGCCGGAACCGGCGACGGTGGGCCGGGGCAGATGGAAATCGCCCTCCGGGCTGCGGACCTGGATTCCGTGGCGTTGGGCATGGGGGAGGTCGCGCCGCATGAGGAAGCGGACGTCAAAGCCGGTCCGGGCGAGGCGGGCACCGTAGAAGAGGCCGACGGCTCCGGAACCGGCGATGCCGATGGTGCGGAGCGGAGGGGAGGCCATGAGGAAAGCTTGCCCGAGAGGTGCAACCGGGGGCAAGTTTTCGGCATGGGATCGACTTCGGGACGTTTGCAGGGGGATTGTTTGGGTCCTTTGGAGACCAACGCCTGGTGGTATGAAGGGCCGGGGGGTCTGGTGGTGTTTGATGCCCCGGAGGGATTAGCCGACCGGCTGAAAGGGCAGCGAGTGGAAGTCTTGATTTTGACCCATGGCCACTTTGATCACATGTGGGATGCGGCCCGGATTCAACGGGAGCATCGGTGCCCGGTTTGGTTTCATGAGGGCGATGCCGATCAATGTGCGCATCCGGAGGAGGTGATGCGGTGGGTGGGGTTGCCGTATCGGATTGAGCCGGTGAAACCGGATCGGCTTTTGGTGGATGGGGAGAGGGTGGAGGTGGGCGGGCGGACCTTTCGGGTTGGTCATGCGCCGGGTCATTCTCCGGGAAGTGTTGTGTTGTATGAGGCGGAGGAGGGTTGGTTGATTGGCGGAGATGTGTTGTTTGCCGGGGGAGTGGGGCGTTGGGATTTGCCGGGGGGCTCTCGGGAGATGTTGTT
>JBDNCR010000199.1:0-4425 GCA_046719555.1 Verrucomicrobiia bacterium
GAGATTTCGCAATTCCGCACTGGCGGTTCCGGGGCTTGCCGCGTTGACAACAAGCGTTCCGCCGACCCACACATCGTAGCGTTGTGAAGCTAGACTGCGCAGGTTGCCTGCCGGGGTCTCATACTCAATCGGGCTTCCAGATCGGTTCGCGGCAATGGTGATCAGTCGCTCTCCGGAAAACGTCTGTCCCCCAAGGGTAAAGCTCCCCGCCGTTCCAGATAACCCAATGTTGATCGTCGCCCAGCGATTGGCCCAGGCTTCATCCGAGTAATTATTGCTGAAGTTCGAGCCAAGCATGAATTGGATGGCGTTCGAGGTCGCCGAGGTATTGTTGGCCACCGACATCTTCCACTGCCAAATCAGCACGGTGGGGGGACCTGCAAAATCCGCCCGACGAACCACGGAGGCGTAATTATACACATTCCCGGTCGTCGCAAATCGCAACTTCCCTCCCGTGATGCTCCACGCTCCGCCAGTTTGACCAATATAGGTGAATTGGCCGCTGTCGGGCGTCGACGAGACGTAGTTCGAAGGCGTTCCACCCGACGCGAAATCCTGGAAGAACAGCTGCTGGCCGCTATGGACCTGTTCCAGAGTTTCGACAATGAGCTCCGGGTTGTTGCTGCTGTTTTCCTTGGAATGAAAAAAGAGCTCCGCCGTGTTCGTTTGAGTTAACTGAACGGTCATCGACCCTCCGACATTCGCTTCCGCAGCCCCAGTGACATCCCAAAGATACCAACCCGCAGCATTCACATTGCGCGGGCGATCCTGAAGAATTCCCAGGTTGGTCGGTCGATTCTGATGATTAATCGCGCTTTCACTCCATGAGCTGTCAAGGACGTGCCGCACCGTGACCGGAATGTTTCCCGACCCGGACAGCCGACCGCCGTAAAGCCGCAAGCGGGCCGAACCGATGTTTTGAATCCCTGCGAGGTTGAATTTGAAATAACCGGTTCTCGGGTCCCACGTTCCGCCCAGCACTCGCACCTGACCGCTGGCTCCGTAGTTGGTTGTCGGATTCTGGGCACTCACATAGGCATCCGCGCTGGCACCGAGGGTTTGGGCAACCACGACCGAATCTCCGGGATACTTGGCCCAGTTCTTATATTGGGAATATAGCGGCTCCTGCGGGGTCCGATTGGCATCCGCCTTTAACAATCCCGGCCAGCTGCCCTCCCCGGAAATCGCGGTGGATCGGTAATAAAACACCGTCCGCACCCGGCCCTGGGTGGCTTGGGAATAGACATAGGGTTTAACCCGGGCGAAATAGTCCCGCCACTTATTGAGATCAAAACCTCCCGAAACCTTGAAATCGGCGTTCAGGAAATTCCATTCAGTGATCAACAAAGGCTTCGGATCGTTGGCCTGGATGTTGTAAGTCGAAATGAATCCATCCAGCGTCTCGATCATTTGATTCGGATTGTTTCGGTAAATGTGGGCGGAGATGTAGTGGAGATATTGTTTGAAGTTGAGCGACATCAGTTGCTGGGCCTGCCACATCCCATAGGCATACTCGCCGTTGCTCTGCTTCTGCCAGGCATCAAGGCACCCGCCCGCCACCTTCTGCCCAGCCGGGTTCAGGGATTCATAAGCCCCGCGCAACACCTCGTTGACGTATTGCGTTAGCGTGCCCTTCCAATACTTGTCGTAGCCGACTTCATTGCCGATCTCCCAGACGTCCGCGACGTTTGCCATCGTGGTGTTCGCCAGCAGCCAGTCAAAATAGGCTTTCACATTCTGACGGGTACCCACATCCGCGTGGGATTGGTGGCTGAAGTTGAAAACCACCAGAACCTTGAATCCCTGGTTCTTGAAAGATTGAGCCGCGTTGATCGTCTCCGTAGGCGCACTTGGGATCCAACTCAAGGGCACATCGACCCATAGCCGGACCCAGCGAACCCCAAGGTCATGAAATCGGGTGGCTTCCAAGGGTTCAAAGCTTTTGTAGCATTCAACGCCGTAGAAATCGTCCGGGCCGACCGCACGGGCCATCTGGACCTGGACAAGCCCACCAACGACCAAACAAGCCAGAAACTTAGAAATTAGAGAAATAACGAAAGATCTGGAATTTAGCCCACCGACATGTATTCTTATTTCACAGCTAAGTCGGTGAGCTCGGGGGTTCAGTGTGATGGCGCTCATTGCCGCATAGGCCTACGCTTGGTGATTTTTAGGTCAATGCATTCAGTCTGCGAACAGTTGCATCTCCGCCAATAGCCGCGCCCAGCCACACCCACGGAGGCCCGCCGCATTGCCTTCCCTTGGCACCCTCCCGTTCTTGCAAGGTCGTAACCCAGACCGACTTAATAGATGGTCATCCCCTTCAAACCCAAAAGGCCGACTTTCCCGGTTCGCACCTCCAACCCATCCATTAAGTGAACGATTGACCCCTCTCCAGACAGGCCCAATGTTTAAAGTTCACCTTGCACGAATCTTCACCCCGAATCCTCGTTTTCGCTTACAGCAACGTCGGCCACGATTGCCTCGATCTGCTCCTTCGTCGTCATCTCCGTCCCGTGGCCGTCTTCACCCATCAAGACGACCCGACCGAGAGCCGGTGGTTCCGTTCAGTGGCTGAGCGAGCTGAGGCCGCGGACCTTCCTGTCCTCACCCCCGACCGCCTTCCCCCCGCAGAGTGGCTGTCCCGTTTTACAAATGAGTTCCGACCGGACCTGATCTTTTCCTTCTATTATCGACGGATGATCCCCACCGCACTGCTCGACACCGCTCGCCTCGGTGCCTTGAACATCCACGGATCCCTGCTCCCCAAATACCGTGGCAAAGCTCCGGTGAATTGGGCCGTCCTGCACGGAGAAACGGAGACCGGGGCGACCCTCCACCATATGGTGCGCGAACCGGACGCTGGCGACATCGTCGATCAGCAGGCCGTTCCCATTGGTCCGCGTGACCCTGCGATCGAAGTCATGCACGCCGTTACCAAGGCGGCCGTTACTGTCCTCGACCGCCAAATCGACGCCTTGTTAACAGGCACCGCACCACGCCGACCTCAGAACCCAGAGGAAGCCACCTATTTCAGCGGACGCCGACCGGAAGACGGTCGCATCGACTGGGACCAACCGACCGCCAATATTTTCAACCTCATCCGCGCGGTCACCCGTCCGTATCCCGGTGCCTTTTCTGAGCTTCCTGGCTTGGGTCGAATTCGGATCTGGTGGGCCGAACCAACCAACCTGTGTGGTGAACCTGGCCAAATCCTCTCTTGGAATCCCACGATCGTCGCGACCCGGGACGGGTCCCTCCGCCTCACCGACGTCGAACCCCTGGCCTCGCCTTAACTACTCCTCCACAACCTCCTCACCTGAGCCGCCCTCTTCCTCCGATTTGGTCCTTTCCCGTTTCAAATTAAATTCAATGAGTCGGAACGATTCAGGTTTAAACTCCGCTTTCCCAAAAATCGGCGACGTTACAGCTGCCCGCTCCCGGGTCATCCGGTCCAGTTTAACCACCACCACCCCCTCATGAGGCAGGCCGATTCGGACCATATTATTGTCATCGTCCCTCAATCCTTCAGCAGTCGCCCCAGCCAATTCCACCCGGTCCAACCGCTCCAAAGGAATGGTCAGAGGTGCGAACGCACTGGTTAAATGCAACTGGCCATCCGCAATCTTTTGAATCGATCCGGACACTTTGTCACGGTTCACCAGACTGATGATGTCCTGTTCTGGACCTCCGGTTTCGGATGGCCCTGAATCGTCCATGCGCCCGTCCCATTCCGCAACCTGAAGCCGGGTAATGGTCATCGACCCCTGTCCCTGCGCGTAGAAGGCAAGGCCTCCCCCCGTCCCGGCAAAATCACCGGGATCACGCCATTGCTTGACCAAAACCCCGTCAATCAACAACGCCACCGTCTTCTGCTCTTTGCTGATCCTCAGCCCGATTCTTGCCTTGTTCCTTCGCGAGAGCTCATCGACTTGGGTCTGGCCGAGATTATTCTGTCCTCCCCGATTCGAACTTCGGTTCAGATAGATATAACCCGAATTCATTTGCAGCAGGTAACAATTCGAACTGTAACTCTCGATATTCGGGGCATAGAGACTAATCAGCAGTCCAAGGTTTCCCATCCACGAAAGTTCAAAATCGATCCGCGCTTGATCGGGCAGCTTCATGTCCCGACCAATCAATCCCGGCCGTGAGCTAACCAGGGCCCCGTCTCGGAACCTCCAGCCACGCCCCTGACCTCCCCGGCCGGTCGTCCATTCTTCCATGCTGACCGGGCCTTCATAAAGAAGATTGCCCGTTCGAACCGGTCGCAAAGACACCACATGCTTTCGGGGCACCGTTAGCGTGCCCGCAAACCAGGTGTTCAGGACCAAATTATCCTGATCCATCGACATCACCACGCCCGGCACTTCATTCCCGTTCGCCAGACGGACCATAAATCCATCACCTCCACGAGCCCGACCA
>JBDNCR010000002.1:0-20988 GCA_046719555.1 Verrucomicrobiia bacterium
CCAAACCAGATGAGCCGGATTCGAGAGCAAACGGAGCGTGAACCTCAGGGACACCGCTGATCGCGTCGGCGAACTCAGATCCACGGAGAAGGCCCCGATCCGCGTGAGAAAAGGAAACTGCGAAAGCTGGCGCTCCTCCATCATGCAAAAGAAATTGCGCGCCGGGGCCGTCCGGGTCAGCAGGTGAATCATGAACCCGTCCCACCACGAAGAGTGGTTGGCCAAGGCCAGCACCGGACTCGCCGGGGGAAGATTGCGGAGATGCTCACCGCCGGCAACCCGGACCGCGTGGAACGTTGAGGCGGCTAACCCCCGAACGTAACGGAAGAGAAGCGGCTCAATCAGCCGACTTTTACGCGGAGGCATCACCTGGGACGACTCCTAAGGTAGGCGCCCCAAGCCAAGGCGATCTTTCGAGCGAGCGGAACATAACAACGTCCTGCAAAGACGTCGAACCCGACCCGCTCGATCTCCGTTAAGATACCGCCATAGACGTGGTGCATCATCCAAACCGTAAACCGGCAGCCGTTCGGATCCAGAGCATTGATGCCGGAAGATAAATCCGGTCCAAACGCAAATCCTCCGCCACATCTCGCAGGATATTGGTCAACTGCATCGCTTCACCCAGCTTGATGGCTTCCGCCTCTTTGCTCCGGTCGCGAAGCCCAAAGACCCGCGTCATCATCAACCCAACCACCCCAGCGACATGATAACAATACCGCTCCAACTCAGGCCAGGTCTCGATTCGCACCGGTGCCCGGTCCATCTCCACGCCATCCAACAGATCGGAAAAAAACCGCTGCGGAATGTCACAGACCCGGACCGTCTCCTGAAACGCCGCCGCCCAACGGGGTGCCGGATCCCCGATCTCCCCGTGGTAGAGACCATCCAAAAAACGGCGCAAACCCGCCACCCGTTCCGGAATCGCGGCAGGGGACGGGGCGCGGTCAATCTCATCGTCAATTGTCCGGCAGCAAGCATAGACCGCATAAGCATGCCGTCGAATCGCTGACGGCAAACCAAACGAGCAGAAATAAAACGTTTTGGCGTGGTGCCGGGTCACCACCCGTGCCTGTTCATAGGCGGAGGCTAGAGCACGGTCCAAGCTCACTCTCCCAAGATCTTAATCAAGACCCGTTTCTTCCGGCGGCCATCCAATTCATAATAAAAGATCTGTTCCCACGGTCCCAAGTCCAGCTTGCCGCCGGTCACCGCCACCACCACTTCCCGACCCATGATCGTCCGTTTCAGATGCGCATCCGCGTTGTCCTCCGCGCCATTGTGCCGATAGCGACCATGCGGTTTTTCCGGAGCCAGGGCCTCCAGCCAATCTTCAAAATCGGCGTGAAGGCCGGCCTCATCGTCATTAATGAAAACACTCGCGGTGATGTGCATCGCGTTGACCAAACATAGACCTTCAGCCACGCCACTTTCCCTCACCGCCGAGGAAACCTCCTCGGTGATTCGGATGATCTTCCGCCGTGTCGGCACCTCAAACCAAAGCTCTTTCCGCAGGCTTCTCATGGGGAGGGACGATGAGGCATTGCCCAGCGGATGGCAATCCGCCCATTTCCAACAATTCAACCGGGAAGGCCAGGCATCAGCCCCAACTCTGTGAAACCTGGTGCAGGGCGTCAGCCACCCCCGTGCCGTAAGGTCGCTGGGCCACAATCCCGCCCCCGGCCAGCACCTGAGCCCGGACTTCAGGAATGGCGTTGCTGGGACAAATCAACCAAGCGGCCACCTCCGGACGAAGCATCGGCAGATCATTGAACTGATCCCCGGCCGCAATCCGCAAAGCCGGGGGCAAATCAAGCCGTCGACCCAGTTCATCCAGCGCCGAACCTTTTGTATACGCGGCGTGACCAAACCGGAAGTAAACGCTGTTCCGCACACAAGCCAGATCCGGATGGGGAGCAATGGCCGCATCGACCAGGGGCTGAATCGCATTGGCCTGGGCCTCCGACTCGGCAATCAGTCCCAGGGGACATCCCACGTCTCGGACCAGCTCCAGACCGGCAAAAGGGGTGAGATCTTGGCGCAGCTTCTCAAACACCGATCGGGTCCGGTCAAACAGCTCGGCATGGGCCCGGTCGCACGGCGCATTCCAATCTTCGGCCGGATGCGGTTCGCCGCTCGGAGAAACCTCGTGAAGATGTCGCTCCACCAAGATGACCCAATCAGGAAAAAACGGCACGCGACGCCGGAGCAGCTCCGCCTGCAAACTCACCCAATCGCGTCCGGTATTGATGACCCAGATCAGCGACCGATGCCGCCGCACCTCCTCAATCCAGCCAAAAAAGCGGGGACATAGCGAATCGGGCCGGGCAGGATCGGTCAGGGTGCCATCGAAATCGGTGCTGAGCAGCAGAGCCATGGGAGACCAGACGGGAAAGTTAACCACGAGAGCCAAGGGTTTCGAAAAACGAAGGTCAACCTTCCGTCAGCTCGCGATCAACAATCAACTCAGCAAAAGGGGCATAGGCGGTTTCAAATTGCCGGGCCATGGTGTCAGGGAAGGCACGGAATCGGCCAGAAGCCAACGCCTCAATAATCGACTCGGCCACCAGCTCCGGAGGCTCAGCAATGTCCAAGAACCCGGCCGAGGCGGCCATGTCCGTGGCGATCGGCCCAGGGTGGACCGAAACAACCGCCGTCCCCTGGGCCGCCAACTCTTGACGTAACGCCTGGGTCAGTGAGTAGGCTGCCGCCTTGGAAGCCGCGTAGGTCGCAAAGCCGGGAAAGCTCCTAAGCGAAGCGACCGAATTGATCTGCACCAAAGCCCCTCCTCCATTGGCCTTCAGAACCGGAGCAAAGGCGCGCGCGATCCGCAAAAGCCCGTTCACATTGACCTCCATCTCCACCTTCAACGTCTCAATCGCCCGCGCATCGAGCGCAGAAGCCCCTTGCAAAACACCCGCATTGTTGACCACCACCTCCACGTCAGCCGCCGCCGAGGCCGCGGCCAGCACCGTCTCGTCCCGCGTCACATCAAGAGGCAGAACCGGAGCCCGGTCACCAAACCTTTCCGCAAGAGTCCGGGCAGAGTCAGGATTGCGCACCGCTGCGTAAACCTTGGCCGCGCCCCGATCCAGAAACACTTCCACCAGGGCCCGACCGATTCCCCGATTCGCCCCGGTGACCAGGACAATCGATCCTTGAATCGAAAGAGAAGAATTCATTACCGATTTTAATTCTGTTGAAGAAACAAAGGAGACTCCGGAAAACTTACAGCTTTGACGCAGGCAGCAAACGAAATCTCTCCCATTTCTTTCCCCCCGCAACCGGTTCCCTTGCCAAAGCAAGGGCAAACGGCTGAACTACCGCTCTCCCCCCTTTCATGTCCCCCGAATCCTCTGAGTCCCGCCTCGGTTTCGTCCTTCTGATCTCAAGCGTCGCGGCCCTCGGAGGGTTCCTGTTCGGATACGACAGCGGCGTCATCAACGGGGCGGTGGAGGCACTCCAGTCATCGTTCCAGGCAGGCAACATGGCCAGCGGGTTCAACGTGGCCTCGATGTTGCTCGGATGTGCCGCTGGAGCCTTCATGGCCGGTCGAATCGCCGATCGATTCGGGCGGCGAGCTGCACTCTTCGGCGCGGCGGTCCTCTTTGCCATCAGCTCCTGGGGGGCCGGGATCGCTGGCGGTTCCTTCGAGTTCGTCGTTTACCGGGTCCTCGGCGGCCTGGCGGTCGGCGCCGCGAGTGTCATCGCTCCGGCCTACATTGCGGAAGTGGCCCCCGCAGCCTACCGAGGGCGGCTGGCTTCGCTCCAACAATTGGCCATCGTTCTCGGACTCTTCTCAGCGTTTCTGGTGAATTACCTCATTGCCCAAGCGGCCGGGGGCGCCGGGGAGCTCTTTTGGTGGGGATTCCCGGCCTGGCGTTGGATGTTCTGGGCCGAACTGGTTCCCGTGGCATTTTTCTTCGTTGGCCTCTGCTTCATCCCGGAATCACCCCGCTTTCTGGTCGCCGCCCACCGGCTGGTCGAGGCAGAAAAAATTCTGGCACAAACCGCCCATCCCCATGATGCCCCGGAAAAGGTGAAGGAGATTCAGGCCACGCTAACCCGCGATCGTCCTCCGAGCTTGGTGGATGTTTTGGAACCGAAAACCGGCCAGGTCCGGAAGATTGTCTGGGTGGGCATCATCATCGCGGCCTTGCAACAGTTGGTCGGGATCAATGTGGTTTTTTATTACGGCGAAGTCTTGTGGCGGGCCGCCGGATTCACCGAGTCTGACGCGCTCAAAATCAACGTCATCAGCGGCACCATTAATGTCGGGGCGACCGTTGCGGCCATGGCCCTCGTCGATCGGTGGGGGCGCAAACCTCTCTTGCTGGTCGGGTCGGTCGGGATGGCCCTCTCTCTGGCCACCTTAGCCCTCCTTTTCGGCAGCGCCGCCACGGGGCATGGCGGCAGGCTGGAACTCGGACCGTGGCAAGGGCCGGCAGCGTTGGTCGTCGCCAATCTCTACATCATTTGTTTCGGCATCTCATGGGGCCCGGTCATGTGGGTCATGCTCGGTGAAATGTTTCCCAACCAATGCCGGGGAGCAGCCCTGGCCCTGGCTGGCTTGAGCCAATGGGGAGCCAACTTTCTCGTCACCATGACCTTCCCCCTCCTCCTTGGCGGAATTGGGCTGGGTGGAGCCTACGGAATCTACGCCGCCTGTGCCGCGGCCAGTTATTTCCTGGTCCGCAGCCTGGTCCAAGAAACCAAGGGCCGAACGCTCGAAGCGATGGGTTAAACCAACCCTCGGCCCGCAATCAGCGAGCCGGTCCTCCGATCAGTTCCCCGCCAAAACCGACCGACGGGGAGGCAACGTCCGACCAGCGACCCAGGAACTGCCCACCAACGTCGCCCGGGGGAAATCCGGGATCCCCCCCGACCCGGACTGGATCATCGCCGCGAGCATGTCCACCGCCGTTTCACCCACCACATCATTATGCTGATCCATCCCCGCCCAAGATGGATGGTCCCGTCTCCACTCCAATTGCACCAAGCCGAGGTCCCGGGGCACGCGCAATCCGGCCATCTCCACCCATCGCTTCACCTCATGGTAGAGCGTCAGGATAACGTCGGGCCGCTGCCGATCCAGCCACCGCCGAAACAGGGCCGGTCGATCCCGCGCCTCAACGACCCGATAAAAAGGTCGGGTTCGCCGACTCGGCGCCACCGCCTGCTGAGCAACCAGAAACCCCGCCGTAAATCGGCCCAAAGTCAGACGGTCGATCCGTTCATCCAACACCAACGCGGGCCGGAGATAACCAGCCTCAAGAATCTGGCGGAAAGCCTCCAACACCAGCCGATGATGGTCGGCGCAGGCAAAGGAAAGTGCTGGCTGGCGGGTGGCCACCCCCGTGACCACGCAGGGAAACTCCTTCCACAGCGGCTCAGCCCTCGGCGGCAGCCGGTCTTCCTTCATCAAGCCAACCACCACGGCGCCCTCAATGCCTCGGGCCGCCCAGATTCGGGCCAGGGCCCGCGCATCCAACTGGGGATCGGCCAGCCAAAACTCGTCCAACGCATAACCCAGTTGCCACGCCCGACGGCGGCATCCCTCAAGGTAGGAGGGAATGGTGGGATGGCGGACCAGGGCCAGCGGGTCTTCATTAGCGTTCAAAAGGGCCAACGTCGCCCGGAACCGACCAGGCTTCCCGGAGCGCGCGCGGGCCAAGGCGCGGGAAAGGAGCGGATCTTTCCGGTAACCGAGAGCCGTGGCCACGGCGGTGATGCGGCGGCGGGTGGCCTCAGGAATCTGCCGATCCCCCCGGAGGGCAAGCGACACGGCGTTGGGCGAGACGCCCGCGGCCCGGGCGACATCGCGCATGGAAGGGGGCCGATTCACCGGGTCAACCTGACCGACTTTACTTGACAGTCAAGTCAAGCGCCGCTTGGCACCTCCCCACGCCTCCGCCACGCTTCTCCCATGTCCGATCCGACCCCCGTCTTTTGGCTCGCCACCGGCAGCCAACACCTCTACGGAGACGGCCCCCTCCGCGAAGTGGCCGACCACGCACAGAAAATCGCTGCCGCCCTCTCCCAGTCCAAGCGAATCCCCCACCCCGTCTTGGCACGGCCCGTCCTGACCCGACCCGACGAAATCCGGACCCTGGCCCAGGAAGCAAACGCCGACCCTGCCTGTGCCGGGCTCATTCTCTGGATGCACACCTTCTCCCCGGCCAAAATGTGGATCGGTGGGTTGTCCCTGCTCCGCCGTCCGTTTCTCCATTTCCACACCCAGTTCAACCGCGATCTGCCCTGGGCCACCATCGACATGGACTTCATGAACCTCAACCAAGCCGCCCATGGCGACCGCGAAGCTGGGTTTCTCCACACCCGCCTTGGTCTGTCCCGCAAAGTCGTGGTGGGTCATTGGTCCGATCCAGGCACCTTAACAGAAATCGGCACCTGGATGCGGGCCGCGCGAGCTTGGCAAGACTGGCAGGGAGCCCGTTTCGCACGGTTCGGCGATAACATGCGCGCGGTGGCGGTGACCGAAGGCGACAAAGTTGCCGCCGAAGCGACGTTTGGATTCACCGTTGACGGGTTCGGCGTCGGCGACCTCGCCGCCCGCTTCCGGGAAGTCACCGACCAGGAAGTCGACGCGCTTTGTCGGGAATACGCCCAGGCTTACCGATTAGCGCCCGAATTGAAAAAAGGTGGGCGACGACACAACTCGCTTCGGGAAGGCGCCCGAATCGAACGGGCGTTGAGGGGATTTCTGGCCGATGGTAACTTCAAGGGCTTCACCACCACCTTCGAAGACCTGCACGGCTTGCCGCAACTGCCCGGCTTGGCCGTTCAACGCCTCATGGCCGACGGGTTCGGTTTCGGGGCCGAAGGCGATTGGAAAACCTGCGCGCTCCTTCGCGCCATGAAGGTGATGGGAGCCGACCTTCCCGGCGGCACCTCATTCATGGAAGATTACACCTATCACCTGGCACCGGGGAACCATCTGGTGCTCGGCGCCCACATGCTGGAAGTGTGCCCCTCGATCGCCGTCGGTCAGCCCTCCCTTGAGATTCATCCCTTGGGCATCGGCGGCAAAGACGATCCGGTGCGCCTGGTGTTCGACGCCCCGCCTGGGGCGGCCATCAACGCCTCACTCATCGATCTCGGAACCCGGTTCCGTCTCATCGTCAATGAAGTCGACGCCGTCAAACCGCCCAAACCGTTACCCAAACTCCCGGTGGCTCGAGCCGTCTGGAAACCGCGCCCTGACTTCAAGACCGGATGCGCCGCCTGGATCTACGCTGGAGGTGCCCACCACACCGGATACAGTTACGCCGTCACCGCTGCCGAACTCGAAGACTTCGCTGACATGGCCGGGATCGAATGCCTGGTCATTGGTCAAGGAACCGACCTCCGATCGTTCCGCGCTCAAATGCGGGCCCAAGCCACCACCTACGCTCCCCGCCCATGAGCACCGAGTTCATCACCCTTAAAGAAGCCTGTTGCCAGGCCAATCGCCGTCTGCCCGCCACCGGCCTGGTCGACCTCACCTTTGGCAACGTCAGCGTGCTCGGACCGAACCGGGACCTCTTTGCCATCAAACCCAGTGGGGTCCCCTACGCCGACCTGACCCCGGCCGATATCGTCCTGGTTTCCGTCGCCGATGGCCGCATCGTCGAGGGTCATCTACGGCCGTCCTCCGACACGCCAACCCATCGCCGTTTATACCAAGCCTTCACCTCGGCCCGAGCTGTCGTCCACACCCATTCGCGTCGGGCCGTGGCCTTTGCTCAAGCCGGTCGGCCCATACCCTGCCTCGGGACCACGCACGCCGATTATTTCCGGGGCGACATCCCCGTCACCCGACATCTTACCGCGCACGAGGTGGCCGGCGACTACGAGTGGGCCACCGGAGAGGTCATCGTGGAGCGGTTCCAAGAGCTGGATCCCGAAGCCGTTCCCGCCGTCTTGGTCCGGAGTCACGGTCCGTTTACCTGGGGCCCGAACCCCGACAAAGCCGTCGAGAACGCTGAGGCCCTGGAAATTGTGGCTGGCTTGGCCCTGGACACACTCAGGATCGAGCCAACTCCCCCACCCATCCCCGAACCGTTGCTCGAACGCCACTTCTCAAGAAAACACGGCCCCAACGCCACCTACGGCCAGATCCGTTGACCTGGCCCCCGCCCATCCGCCCCGGCTCCCTCCGGGCTCAACCCGAGAGAAAAAGACGGCCTTCCCACGGCCCTCAAGATCCCGGGAACGTTTGGGAGATCCCCTTCCTGACCAATGGACCCCAGTCCAGGCGCTTAAGCACAGAGCAGCGATTCTCCCAATAAAAACGATTGATTCTGCCGCCGACTTCATGAACTCTCCACCACCCCATTGCGCCCCAACGGCCGCTTTGGGCTTCGTGTTGAATCCTTATGAATCAGTTCCTTCTCCACAACGGCATCCCCTTATCGCTCGTCCTCTCCATCGCCGGTCTTGTTCTGGCTGGGGCATTGATCCGCTGGATCTGTCGGCAATCGCCCGGCACCGATAAAATGGTCGAAATCGCCGCGGCCATTCAGGCGGGAGCCAAAGCCTACCTGAATCGTCAGGTCATCACCATCGCCATCATCTCCGCGGTTCTTTTTGTTCTGGTCTGGCTGTTGCGGGCGGACTTGATGACCAGCGTGGGATTTCTCCTGGGGGCCGCCTGCAGCTTGGCCGCCGGATATCTGGGCATGCGGATTGCCGTTCTGGCGAATGTTCGGACGGCCGCCGCCGCCCGGAACAGCGCCCGCCAGGCGCTCCGCGTCGCCTTCAACGGGGGCGCCGTCACCGGGATGCTGGTGGTCGGATTGGCCCTTTTGAGCGTGGGGGTTTTCTACCTGGTAGTGAAAGAGATCGGTGGAACCAAGCAGGCCATTGACAGCCTGATCGGCTTGGCTCTGGGCTCCAGCCTGATCAGTGTCTTTGCCCGTTTGGGGGGGGGCATTTACACCAAAGCAGCCGACGTCGGAGCCGATCTGGTCGGCAAAATTGAGAGCAATCTGGACGAAGACGATCCCCGCAACCCGGCCACCATTGCGGACAACGTCGGCGACAACGTCGGCGACTGCGCCGGGATGGCCGCCGACGTTTTTGAAACCTACGTCGTCAGCCTGATTGGTGCGGTTCTCATCGCCTTCCTACTCCTGGGACCAGGATCGGAGAATCCGACGCTTCAAGAGCCGGCCATCCTCTTCCCGTTCATTGTGGCTGGCGTCTCGATCCTCGGGGCGGCGGCCGGCATCCTCTTCGTGAACCTGAGCAAACAGTCGGCCACCGGGGCGCTCAAAGCCGGCGTGTTGACCAGTGCCGGGGTCACCGCCGCCCTTCTCTGGCCGTTAACTCACGCCATCTTTCCCGAAAGCTTTCTCTTGGGTGGGGTGGAACGGACGCCAGATTCTCTTTATCTGGCCGCCCTGGTCGGCTTGGCCCTGACCTTTGTCGTGGTCCTCATCACCCACTATTACACCGCAACCGAACACCGCCCGGTGCGGAAGATTGCCGAAGCCTCGGAAACGGGTCACGCCACCAATATCATCGCTGGCCTGGCCGTGGGCCAACATGCCACCGCCCTTCCCGTCGGCTGCATCGGAATCGCGATCCTCCTGAGCTACCAATTCGGCGGGCTTTACGGCATCGCCATTGCGGTCATGGCCATGCTCAGCATGGCCGGGATTATCATTTCCCTCGACGCCTTCGGCCCCATCACCGACAACGCCGGGGGGATCGCCGTCATGTCCGGCCTTCCGAAAGAAGTCCGCGGGGTGACTGACGAGCTGGACGCGATCGGCAACACCATGAAAGCCGTCACCAAAGGCTACGCCATCGCTTCAGCCGGTCTGGCGGCCCTGGTCCTTTTTGGCTCCTACGTTCATGAATTGCAGGTTTACGTTCCCGACCAAATCTTCGAGTTCTCCCTGGAGCAGCCGAAAGTCATCATCGGCCTCTTCCTCGGCGGTCTCCTTCCCTTCATCTTCACTGCGCACAGCATGGACGCGGTCGGTAAAGCTGCGGGAGCCGTCGTCAAAGAAGTCCGGCGTCAGCTCGCCGCCAAACCCGGCATCCTCACCGGGAAAGACACCGCCGACTATGGCACCTGTGTCGACATCGTCACCAAAGCGGCCTTGCGCGAGATGATTCTCCCCGCCCTCCTCCCCGTGGCCATGGTCATTGTCGTCGCCATGTTCGTCGAAACGCTGGGGCCGGTCGTGCTCGGCGGCCTCCTCGTCGGCACCATCGTCACCGGCCTCTTCGTCGCCATCGCCATGACCTCCTCTGGAGGAGCCTGGGACAACGCCAAAAAATTCATCGAAGAAGGGCACCTGGGCGGCAAAGGCTCCCCGGCTCACGCGGCCTCGGTCACCGGCGACACTGTGGGTGATCCCTACAAAGACACCGCTGGCCCCGCCATCAATCCCATGATCAAAGTGGTCAACATTGTCGCGATCCTCATCATCCCGGTCTTCTTTGTCACCGATTCCGCCTCATCAACCCATCTTCCCTCCCCGCCACCCCCGGCCCGGACCGCTGAGTTCAACTCGTCTCCCCAGCCCTGATCACCCGCCAATCGCCACCATCGGTCGGCCCGGCAAATAATCGGTCGTGAACGAATGGTCTGCCGGCTTGCCCGCCAGACAGCGGAGAAACACCTCTCGGACCGCCTCGGCATTCCCGGAACGAAGCGCGGGCATCACATCGATCTCCCCGTGACGTCCCAGACACGGTCGGAGTTTGCCATCGGCCGTCAATCGGAGCTTGTTGCACCCCGAACAAAAATCGGTCCGCGTCAGAGCCCCGATCCAACCCACCACCGCGCCCGTCGGAAGATGCCGAGTGTAAGCCGCTGGACCGTGCCCCAACCGCGTCTCCGGAGCCGGCTCAAAAGCCTGGTCTCCGCCGAGAATCTTCTTGGCCGCCCGGCCGGACAGAAAATGCTCCACCGTCCACGTCTCGTCACGTGACATCGGCATCAACTCAATCAACCGAATCGGATGGTCCTGCGCCGCCGCAAACTCGACCAGGCGCGCCAACTCCGTCTCGTTCTGATGACGAAGCAAGACCGTATTGAGTTTAATCCGCTCAAAGCCCGCCTCTCGGGCCGCGGCCAAACCCTCCAGAACCCGCTCCACCTCCCCCCCGGTGATCCTCCGATAAATTACCGGATCCAAGGCGTCCAAGCTCACATTCAGCGACCGCACCCCTGCCCGCTTCAGAGCTCCCGCCAACTCCGCCAACCGCAGCCCGTTGGTGGACACTCCCAGCGTCTCGACTCCTGGCACCGCCCAAATCCGCTCCAAGATTTCCACCAGATCCTGGCGGACCAGCGGCTCGCCCCCGGTCACCCGAAACTTTCGAAATCCCAGGCTCGCCGCCGCCTCCACCGCCCGAACCACTTCGTCCGCACGCAAATGATCGGCTCGCTGCGCCCATCCGGCGTAACCTTCCGGCATGCAATAGAGGCACCGCTCATTGCACCGGTCGGTCACCGAAATGCGGAGGTAATCGATCTTCCTGCCGAACGGATCGACGTTCATCGAACTCATGACTCCGTCAGCAACGCCAAGTCGCCTGGTGTATTCACATTGAAAAATCGGTCGGTCTGGGCCACCGGAACCTTTTCCAGCAGCCCGGATGCCACCAAATCCGCCACCACATCCTGCATTTTCCATCGCGCCGCCCGGGCCGCCTCCCACAACGCTGGCAGAGCCGCCACCGGATAAACCGCTGCCAAAGGTTCCCAAAGCGATCCATGCCGCGCCACCGCCCCTTTTCCGTCCCCACCCACCTCGGCCAATGCCCGGAGAAAGCCTGGCTCCATTTTCGGCAGATCGACAGCCAACACCGCCACCTGCCGGGCCCCCCGCGCCTCCGCCCACTTCAACGCGGGAAGGATCCCGGCCAACGGCCCCTCGACTCCTGCCTCATCCTCAATCCAGGCCACATCCTCAGGCAGCCAACTCGGTCGTTCCCGAGCCGCCACGGCCACCCGCGGCGTCACCGCCTGGAGCGTCGCCAACTGCCTGGCGGCCAACGAACGCCCGCCCAGCTCTAACAACGCCTTGTCCTGGCCCATGCGCACGGAGCGGCCCCCGGCCAGCAACACCCCAACCACCTTTCCCGCCTGGGCGGCCTGCAGCTCGCCCCCGGTCAAAATCTTGGCCCTCAGCCCTCCCCGGCCCTCCAGCCAAGCCTCGGCCTCCACGACAATCGCCTCGTCCATCCAGCTGCATGGGCGACACTCCTCAACCCCCAAAAACCGAACGCCCTGCAACTCAAACTCCTGTCCAATCAGCCCATTTAGATCGCCCCCCTCCACCAGCACATTCCGGCGCGTCGCCGCCGGATCCCGCCGCTCAAGCTCCACCCCAAGTTCATCCCAAAGCCGCACCAACGTTTCCCAAGAAAAAAAGGTAACCTGTCCTTTGAAATCGGCCTTGTAATCGAAGTATCGATCGCCGCGAATTCCTCGTCCCGCCACACATTCAATCCGATCCCGCGCCACCATCGGCCACGGACCAGGCGGACCTCCAAAGTGGCCGCGAAACGCGTGTTGCGGGGAGACAAACAGATGCCGCACCCTCATGGCCCTCCATCCCACCACATTCCTCGGCTCTGGCCGAGGACAAATCCGAACCATCCCCATCCCGGCCCCATCTCCTCGTCGCCGGCCAACCGATCCGGACCAGGCCCGACCGGGCTACACCGAAGCCATCTCCCGCACCACTCCGTTCAGAAAACGGGTCAGATGATCGCGCACCGGTCCCAACCCTCCGACAAACGTGGTCAACGTCTTGACCTTCCACGGTTGCAGCGCAAACGTCGCCGCCAGTCGCGTTGTGGAATACGGCAGCCCGCTCTCGGGATCATACGTTTTGGCCAAAATTTCGGCGGGCAGCTCGTCATCCAGCCCATCAGAAATCGCCCGCACGCACATGAACTCCAGCCCGTGCTCTCGCACCACCTCGGCCACCGGAGCCATCTCCATGTCCACCACCTGACACCCGGTTTGTTGGGCCAAAGCCAACTTGGCCTCACGTCCGCTCACCACCCGATCGGTGGTAAAGACCTTGGCGATCGAAAAGTCGGGCAAAAGCTTCATGAAATTGATCAACTCTTCCGAACTCACCTCAGCCGCAATGATCGTGTCCCCCTTCTTCAACCGGTGAGTCAGCGATCCCCCAAAACCCGCCAAGACCACCGATCGAACCGGAATCGCCCGGAGAAACTCCCGCGTGCGTCGGGCCGCCGGTCTTGGGCCAATCCCCACAATGCCCACCGCCACCGGAGAACCCTCATGTTGACCCGCGCAGGTCCAGAGGTCGCCAAACGTTTTCTCCGTCGACCCGCCCAGCCCCGCAATGAAACTTTCCGCTTCAAACTTCGAGGGAAACAAAACCCCGACCATGCCCCGTCAGGCTAGGGAGGCTTCGGAGCTTGTCAACGGAACCCGGCGCGAAATCCACTCCGCCAGCCAAACAGGGCCACCACCAGAAAACAAACCACCGGAAGAATAAACGAATATCGGACTGCAGATAGAGCCATGTGGCCCAGCACCAACGCCGAACCATCCATCAAGGCGCCCTGCATCGGCGGCATCAAGCAACCCCCACCAATCGCGAAAATCAACCCCGCGGACCCCAACTTGGCGTCCTCGCCAACTCCGTGCAGCGCCAGGCCATAAATCGTCGGAAACATCAGCGACATACAGCCGGAAGCTCCCACCAGACCATAGAGTCCCGCCTGCCCACCCACCAAAATCGTCACCCCAAGACAACCTGCTCCCGCTAAGCCCAAGACCAAAAGCAACAGCCCGGGCCGAAAAAAGCCGAGCAAATAGGTGCAAATAAATCGGCTGGCCACAAACAAACCCATGGCCGCCATATTATAGGTCTGAGCCTCCTCCTTGCTCAGCCCAACCTCCGCCACACCATACTGGATAATGAACGTCCAGCACATGATTTGGGCCCCCACATAAAACGCCTGGGCCACCACCCCTTCCACATAGTTCCGGTTGGCCAACAATCGCCGGAACGTCGCACCAATCTCCAACGTATGATCCCGCACTCGCACCGGAAGCCGGGCCAAAGCAAACACCCCCAAAACCAGCACCACCGCCACCCCCAAGGTGGCATACGGCCCGACAATCACGGCCAAATCCGCATCCCGGATCGCCGCAAACGCCTCCGGATCGCTCGCCTGCATCGCCCGCCGCTCCTCCTCTCCCGTCGAATTGAGCCGCGCCAAAATCCACTCCCGCGCCACCAACATCCCCGCCAGCGATCCCACCGGATTAAAGGCTTGGGCCAAATTGAGGCGGCGGGTTGCCGTTCGCGGATCGCCCATCGAAAGAATATACGGATTGGCACTGGTCTCCAAAAAAGAGAGGCCGCAAGTCATCACAAAATAGGCCGCGAGAAATGCCGGAAACGCCCCGAGATAGCCCGATGGGATAAACAACAGACAACCCGCCGCATACAAAGCCAGCCCCAGCAGAATGCCCGCCCGATAACTGAACCGCTGGATAAAGAAGGCCGCCGGAAAGGCCATGAAACAATACCCGCCATAAAACGCAAACTGCACCAGCGAACTCTCAAAATGGCTGATCAACAGAATATTCTTAAACGCAGCCACCATCGGATTGGTGATGTCGTTGGCAAAACCCCACAACGCAAACAACAACGTCACCAAAGCAAACGGAACCATCATCTCACGGGTTAACGTGGGGGCCGTCCGTGCCATCACCTCCCCACCTTGGCCTGAACGATTCCCGAAATCGACCACAATCACCCCACTTGGCTGCCCGGCATCCTAACCCGCTCGAACCGGCCCCAACCGCTCGATCAACAACAAATGCGGCTCACCGCGCCGCAACACCTGCACCGTCAACCGCCAATCCCCACTGGCAAACGACATTCCCTGCCGCAGATTCTGCGGCAAAACCTCCGCCAGCCAACGTCCCACCTCCTTCTCATCCGCCCCCGCCCCCGGTCGGAACCCGGTTGCCTCCTCCACACTCCGCAGACTGACCCCTGCCCCCACCTTCCAGCGTCCCTCTCCCAGCTTCACCAAATCCTTGGGCAGCACATCAAACTCATCCTCAAAATCCCCAATAATTTGCTCCAAAATATCCTCCATCGTCAGCATCCCATGCACCTTGAACCCCGCATCCCGCACAATGGCGATATGCTGCCGACGCGAACTCAATAGCTGCAGCGCCTGGTTAATCGTCGCGTCCGGCGAGACAAAAGGAACACCCCGCAAATACGGCTCAAGCGTTTCACTCCGCTCCTCCGGCGGCACCGCAAAGATGTCTTTCAAATTCACATAACCCACCACCCCATCCGGTTCGCCCGTCTCCGTCACCGGATAGCGGGTGTGGAGCGTCTGCCGGGCAATCTCCAGATTCTCCGAAGTCGTTTTCCGAAAATCGAACATGATCATGTCCTCCGACGGCAACATCGCATCGCGCACCTTCGTCTCCCGCATCTTGGCGGCATTCACAATGATCCGCTCCTGGAAAAACTCGATCTGCGACTTGGCCTTGGCCAACCGCGCCAAAGTCACCAAATCCGCCGTCTCCGAAATCGCATCGTCCCCCTCGGCCTGCGCCCGCGTTCGCGGTTTCAGCATCCGGGAATACCGTTCCGTCACCCAAAGCACCGGCGTCAGCAACACCATGATCAAGCTCAGCGGCCGGGCCAACAACGGCGCAAACCGCCACGAATAAGTCACCCCCAACACCTTCGGCGTGATCTCCGTCCCCAACAACACCATCGCCGTCATCACCAACGAAAAAATCCAGACATATTCCGTCCCGAACAACTTATCAAAGGCACTCCCGGCCAGCGTCGCCCCTCCGGTATTGGCCACCGTATTCAACACCAAAATCGCGGCAATCGGCCGGTCCACATGCCGCTTCATCCCCAACCACGACGCCGCATACCCTTTCCCTTGCTGCCGGAGCGTCTCCAACCGCGTCTGATTCAGGCTCAGCAGCACCGCCTCCGCCAAAGAACAAAAGAACGAAACAATCAAAACGACCGCCACGGCCGCGAGAAGGGTGAGCATGACGCCTCGGACACTAGCGGCACCCGGCCTCCCGTGCGAGCCGGATTTTCTCCCCGCTTTTCCGTTTGACCCCTCCCCGCACGACCCCTAGCCTCCCCAAACGCGCTTTCCGACTTTTGGCGTCCCTCCGGGTCCAGGTCGGGCACCGCCGCCAAGCTGTCTCTATGCGTCACACCATCTCGGTTCTGGTCGAAAACAAATTCGGCGTCCTCACCCGCGTCGCCGGCATGTTCAGCGGCCGCGGCTTCAACATCGACACCCTTAACGTCGGGCCCACCCACGACCCCAAAACCTCGCGCATGACCCTCGTCGTCGTCGGCGACGACAACACCCTCCGCCAAGTCGTCAAACTCCTCCAAAAACTTGTCGACGTCATCGACGTCCAAGACTTCAAAGAAGGCGAATACGTCGACCGCGAACTGGTCCTGGTCAAGGTCCGGGTCGATGCCAAAAACCGCTCCGAACTCATGCAATTCTGCGACATCTTCCGCGCCAAAATCGTCGACGTGCAGCCCCGCAACATGACCATCGAACTCACTGGCGACGAAGGCAAAATCTCCAAATTCCTCGACCTCATGAAACCTTTCGGGATCGTCGACCTCAGCCGGACCGGCCGGGTCGCCCTGGCCCGTAACTAAACCTCCACCTCATCCTCCCCACTCCTTTATGCCCTCCAAAATCTACCGCGATCGCGACGCCGACCTCAACCTCCTCGCCAACAAAACCCTCGCCGTCCTCGGCTTCGGTTCCCAAGGCCACGCCCACGCCCTCAACCTCAAAGACTCCGGCCAACGCGTCATCATTGGCCTCTACCCCGGCAGCAAATCCATCCCCGTGGCCCAAAAATACGGCTTTGAAGTCTGCGACACCGCTGAAGCCGTCCGCCGCGCCGATGTCATCATGGTCGCCCTCCCCGACACCAAACAACCGGCCGTCTACCAAAAGGACATCGCCCCCAACCTCACCAAAGGCAAAACCCTCCTCTTCTCCCACGGCTTCTCCATCCACTACAAAACCATCGTTCCTCCCCCAGACGTCAACGTCATCATGGTCGCCCCTAAAGGCCCCGGCCACATCGTTCGCCGTCAATATACCGAAGGCAAAGGTGTCCCCTCCCTCATCGCCATCCACCAAAACCCGGGCAAAGACGCCAAAAAAATCGCCCTCGCCTGGGCCAAAGGCATTGGCGGCACCCGCGCGGGCGTCCTCGAAACCTCCTTCAAAGAAGAAACCGAAACCGACCTCTTCGGCGAACAAGCCGTCCTCTGCGGCGGCTGCAGCGCCCTGGTTCAGGCCGGATTTGAAACCCTGGTCGAGGCCGGTTACTCCCCCGAAATGGCCTACTTCGAGTGCCTCCACGAACTCAAACTCCTCGTCGACCTCATGAACGAATCCGGCATCTCCGGCATGCGCTTCTCCATTTCCGAAACTGCCAAATGGGGCGACGTCACCGTCGGGCCGAAAATCATCGATGCCTCCGTCAAAAAACGGATGAAAGCCGTCCTCAAAGACATTCAATCCGGCAAATTCGCCAAAGACTGGATCCGCGAATATCAAGGCGGCTACAAAAAATACAAAAAGCTCCTCAAAGACGGCGAAAACCATCCCATCGAAAAAGTCGGCGCCAAACTCCGCGCCCTCATGCCCTGGGTCGCCAAGCGCAACCTCAAAGGCAGCCAAGCCGCCTACTAACGCCGTGAAGGCGGCCCACGCCTCCTCGGCGCCTACCCGCCGCCCCCTCCGGCGGCGGGCTGTCGGCCTGGCCCTCGGTTTCCTCCTGCTCCTCATCAGTCCCCTCCCCGCCCCCGCCCAGACCCCACCCGATCCGGACCAATTCAAAGCCTGGCGCGCTCGATTCCTCGACGGCGTCAAACTGGTCGAACAAAACAAGTTCACCGAAGCCCTGGCCATCTTCGACGGAATCCTTGCCGAAGCCCCGGACGCCCCAGGCTCACTCCTCATGTCCGGCGTGGCCCTCAACCACCTCGGCCGCTGGGAAGAAGCCGACCGCCGTCTCTCCCGCTTCCTCGTCCTGCAACCCAACCACGTCACCGGAACCCTCGCCGCCATCCAGGCCAAACAAGGCCTCAAACAAACCGCCCAAGCCGACCAACTGCGCGACCAACTTCGCAACCTCCGCCGTCAAGGAAAGGACCCCCGGCTCACCTCCATGAAAAGCTTCGAGCGCGAACGGGAACTGCGCCCCAACGGCGTCATCTGGATCGTCCTCGAAACCTTCCAACCCGAAGGCACCGACCCCATCTGGGCCATGGTCGCCCTCGACGCCCAAGGCCGACAAACCCGCCGACTCGAATGGGCACCGCTCCCTCCCGAAGCGGGTCAAAAAGGCAACGTCCTGGGCGAACCCCTCTACCAAGACGGAGCCCTTCGCCATTACCGAATCCATCAGCTCGAGGCCTCCCTCCCCGATTACGACGCCGCTCGCGCCAAGCTCGCTAAGGTCATGGCCGAACCTCCAGCTCCCTAGCTCGGCCCACACCCCGCCACATTTGCCCAACGCCCGGCCTCCGGCTAACCTCTTCCCATGCCCTCCCCCCGCATCCTCGTTCCCCTCGCTCCCGGCTTTGAAGAAATCGAAGTGATCGTACCCGTGAATCTCTGGCGTCGTGCCGGTTGGGACGTCCTCACCGCTGGCCTTCAGCCTGGGCCCCTCGAAGCCAGCCGCAAAACCCGGCACCTCGCCGATGCCGAATGGTCCGAAGTGCTTTCTCAGAACTTCGACCTCATCTACCTTCCCGGCGGGCGGCCCGGAGCCGATCACCTCCGCAACTCCTCGCCCCTACTCGCCCGCCTCCAGGCCCAGGCCGAAGCCGGTCGCTGGATTGCTGCCATCTGCGCCGCGCCCATCGTCTTGGAAGCAGCCGGTCTGCTCCACGGCAAACGATGGACCGCTCACCCCAGTGCCCAGGCGGAAATCGCCTCAGGCACCTCCACCCACCGTCCCATCGAACAAGATGGCCACCTCATCACCGGACGCTCGGCCGGAGTTGCCGCCGAACTGGCCCTCACCGTCCTCCGCAACCTGGCCGGATGGTCGGCGGTTGAATCGGTTCAACAAGGCTACCTGGCAGAACCCTACCTGCTCGACGCCTGCCACCCCGATCGGTTCCCCGCCCCACCCCGAACGCCCGAAGGCCATCAGACCACGTAAAGAACCAAGAACAGGAAAATCCAGACCACATCGACAAAGTGCCAATAAAGCCCGGTGATCTCCGGATAGGTCATGTCGATCGGCCGGGCCACACGCCCCTTGATTTGCAACGAGGCTCCCACCGCCTTGAACAACACCCACAGAATCATCAGCAGCCCGATGAACACATGAAGCCCGTGGAAGCCGGTCAAAACAAAGAAACTTGAACTATACACCCCGTGGCTCCCCATCCACAGCCCGGAATGCGCCAAGTGCCACCACTCATAACCCTGCACGCACAAGAACGTCGTCCCCAACGCCACTGTCGCCAAAAGCCAACCCAAACCTGTCCCCCCCTTCCTCATCGCCACTTCCGCCCAGTGATAGGTGAAGCTGCTCGCCACCAACAACACCGTATTGGCAATCATCATCAAATGAAATGCTGTAATCGGCCAGCTCACCCCAAAGGTCGGCGCCTCCGCCGGCGGCCACTCCGCTGAACCCGCCCGCAACACAATGTAGCCAGCGATCAGCCCGGCAAACAACATGGCTTCCGAAGCCAAAAAAATCTTCATCCCGAACTTCGCCATCTCGCCATGGCCACTCTCCGGGGCTGCTCCTTGCATCGTTCCAACCGCTTCCATCGCTTGTTCCTCCTGATCTAATTCATCATGATCCGTAGCAGGGATGCCCCCCCAAGGGCCAGCGCGAAAAGAACCAACCCCAAAAACAATCTCCGGTTCTTCCGACGCAACTCCTGGTCCATCACAGCCGCCCGATCCCCAAACTCACCATCAACAAAGGCAAATAAACAATCGACCCAAAAAACAGCAGCCGTGCCGACCGCTCCGAGGGACGGAGAAAAAACCGGAGCGCCAACCACCCAAAACCTAACCCCAACACCAGCGCCACCGCACAATAAGCCGCCCCTGCCGCCCCCGCCAAACCCGGCACCAACGTCACCGGCACCAGTGCCAGTGCATAAATCAATCCCTGACCAGCGGTGATCTTCCCCTCCTCATCCCCCAGCGAAATCATCCGAAACCCGGCCCGGGCATAATCCTCGCGGTAGAGCCAAGCAATCGCCATGAAATGAGGCATCTGCCACAAAAACAACATTGCAAACAACGTCCACCCCATCAACGACACCGACCCTTGTGCCGCCACCCAACCCAGCAACGGCGGCAACGCCCCGGCCACCGCGCCAACCGGCGTGTTGAAGGCCGAAACCCGCTTCATCGGCGTATAGACAAAAACATACAGACCCAACGTCACCGCAGCCACCACCGCCGCCAACAAGTTCACCCCCAACGCCAGCCACATCAACCCCCCGACCCCCATCGAAAACCCAAGCACCAACGCCTCATCCGGGCTCATCCGCCCCGAAGGCAACGGACGGTCCGCCGTCCGTCTCATCTTCCCATCCGCCTCCCGCTCCAACAACTGGTTCAGCGCCGCAGCCCCGGCGGCCACCAACGCCGTTCCCGCCATCGTGTTCACCAACAGCCAACCGTCCACGCCCCCGCCCGAACCAAGATAGAAGCCCAGGAAAGCCGTAAACAACACCATCGCGGTCAGCCGCAGCTTCACCAACTCTGCCCAGTCGGCAACCCGCGCCAGCCAGAGCGGCGTCATCTCGCGCGGGGCAGTAAGCGCTTTATTCATCGATCAAAACCGGATACGGGCGAAAACGCGAACTTATGCCTCCCGCCCTCGCCCCGTCAACTGCCTTCCCCAACCGTCGCCCCGGCCCCGGACACCTGGCCACCCCCCCCGCACCACGG
>JBDNCR010000020.1:0-10851 GCA_046719555.1 Verrucomicrobiia bacterium
AACGACGCCCTCAACGACCCCGCCTCCCTCATCCGCAACGCCGTCCAAGACCTCGGCCCCCTCGCCACCGCCGAACGCCTCGAACGGATCCTCGTCCCCACCATCCTCCCCCAAGAAGCCTGGAAAAAATGGTGGGACGGCGTCAAACGGCTCCTCAAAAAAGATCCCCACTTCACCGTCCCCTCCCGTCGGAACGAACCCATCCGCCTCCACGAAGCCCCCCAAGACCACGGCTCCCTCACCCTCGAAGGCTTCAAAACAGCCATCGGTCCCAAAGCCCAAATCGACGCCCTCGATCGCCTCCTCAAACACTGGGCCGACGTCAAAAACCCGGCCATCGCCCAAGAAATCGTCGCCTCCGTCACCGAAACCCTCTCCAAAATGCCCCGAACCCAATCGGTCCTCGCCCTCGAACTCGCCCTCGCCCGCGAACAACTCATCGAAGACGCCAAACTCCCCCAACCCCCGCCCCATCAAGCCTTCGCCGCCTTCGTCCCCACCTCCCTCCGCACCCTCAGCGACCACATCAACTCCCTGCCCACCTCCAAACAAGCCCGCTGCCTCGACCGCGTCAAAACCGTCTTCGGCGATAAATGGGAAGAATCCTTCATCACCCTCCTCAGCGACGCCAACGGTCGCACCATCGAAGTCATCCTCGACAACTTCGAAAAAGAAAATCGCGCCCCCGAAGTCTTCGCCGCCCTCGAACGCCTCGCCCGCGAACGCAAACTCAACCTCGAACTCCTCATCTGGCTCTGCAAAAACCGCAAAGGCTCCATCCGCGCCCTCATGGGCCCCCAAATCTTCTACTCCATCCTCGCCGTCCTCGAATTCGACCAACTCTCCGGCACCAAAAAATCGACTCGCCTCTCCGACCTCCTCCTCCGCGACAAAGAACTCGTCAAAGACCTCCTCGAACCCGCCTCCGACGAAGAAGTCCGCGACATCACCCGCGCCATCCTCTTCTCCTCCGTCTTTGAAGAACTCGATAAACGATCCCTCCTCGCCACCATCGTCAAACTCTACCCCTTCGTCCAAGGCATGATCGTCGGCGACACCAAACGCGACGAAGCCAAATCCTTCATCGTCTCCTGGGACAGCCTCGAAGCCAAACGGCTCGAACTCGAAGAAATCATCAACAAAAAAATCCCCGAAAACAGCCGCGAAATCGCCATCGCCCGCTCCTACGGCGACCTCCGCGAAAACCACGAATTCAAATCCGCCAAAGAAATGCAGGCCCTCCTCATGCGGCGTCGCGCTGAACTCGAAGTCATGCTCACCCAAGCCCAAGCCACCGACTTCAAAGGCGTCTCCACCACCGAAGTCAACATCGGCACCATCGTCACCCTCACCGACACCTCCACCGGCACCACCCAAACCGTCACCATCCTCGGAGCCTGGGACAGCAACCCAGAAAAAGGCATCGTCTCCTACCAAACCCCCATGGCCCAAGCCCTCCTCAAACAACCCGTCGGTGCCACCGTCGATCTCCCCCTCGAAGGCGGGGCCAAACGAACCGTCCGCATCGAAACCATCGCCCCCTTCAACCCCTAAACCCTTTCCCCCTCACCCACCCCAACCTTCAACCCCCAACCTCAACCCTTCCCCATGAACTGGACCCAAATCAAATCCGTCAAAGCCCGCGAAATCCTCGACTCCCGCGGCAACCCCACCCTCGAAGCTGAAGTCCTCCTCGAAGACGGCTCCCTCGGCCGGGCCATCGTCCCCTCCGGCGCCAGCACCGGCATCCACGAAGCCGTCGAACTCCGCGACGGCGACAAAACCCGCTACCTCGGCAAAGGCGTCCTCAAAGCCGTCACCAACGTCCACACCAAAATCGCTCCCGCCCTACTCGGCCTCGACGCCCTCGACCAACTCACCATCGACCGCACCATGCTCAACCTCGATGGCACCCCCACCAAGAAAAACCTCGGCGCCAACGCCATCCTCGGCGTCTCCCTCGCCACCGCCCACGCCGCCGCCGCCTCCCTCGGCCTCCCCCTCTACAAATACCTCGGCGGCCCCAACGCCAAAGTCCTCCCCGTCCCCATGGCCAACATCATCAATGGCGGCGCCCACTCCGACGCCCCCATCGACTTCCAAGAATTCATGATCGTTCCCGCCGGACTCCCCACCTTCCGCGAAGCCATCCGCGCCGGCGTCGAAACCTTCCACGCCCTCAAATCCATCCTCCACGACCGCCACCTCGGCACCGCCGTCGGAGATGAAGGCGGCTTCGCCCCCAAACTCGCCTCCACCGAAGAAGCCCTCGACGTCATCGCCGCCGCCGTCAAAAAAGCCGGCTACAAACTCGGCAAACAAATCTACATCGCCCTCGACGTCGCCAGCTCCGAATTCTACGACCCCAAATCCAAACGCTACACCTTCAAAAAATCCGACGGACGCCAACTCACCGCCACCGAACTCGTCAGCTTCTACCAAGACCTCAAAAAGAAATATCCCATCATCTCCATCGAAGACGGCTGCGCCGAAGAAGACTGGACCGGCTGGAAAACCCTCACCGACCAACTCGGTGCCACCACCCAACTCGTCGGCGACGACCTCTTCGTCACCAACGTCTCCTTCCTCCAAAAAGGCATCGACACCGGCACCGCCAACTCCATCCTCGTCAAAGTCAACCAAATCGGCTCCCTCACCGAAACCCTCGACGCCATCGAACTCGCCAAATCCTCCAAATACACCTCCGTCATCTCCCACCGCAGCGGAGAAACCGAAGACTCCACCATCTCCGACATCGCCGTCGCCACCAACGTCGGCCAAATCAAAACCGGATCTTTCTCGCGTTCCGACCGGCTCTCCAAGTATAACCGGTTGTTGCGTATCGAAGAAGAACTCGGTTCCAACGCCATTTATGGAGGCAAGATCCCGTCAATTTGACCCCCGCACCATCGGCGCCCGCACCCGCGGAGGCCACGGTGCCTGGCACCGCATCCTCCCCTGGCTCTACGGCACCGTCATCCTCCTCGTCTGCGCCCTCCTCGCCGCCCTCCTCTGGCCCCAATTCCAAACCCTCATGGCCTACCACCAGCGCAAGGCCGATCGCCTCGCCGAACTTGCCGCCCAGGAAGCCCTCGGACGAGCCCTCGACGAAGAACGCCTCCGTCTCGAAAGCGACCCCGTCTACATCGAACGGATGGCCCGGGACATCCTCAACTTCGGCCGCCCCGGCGAAACCATCTTCCGCTTCCAGCCCTACTCCGCCCTTCCTCCTCCTCCCTCCGGGTCCGCTCGCTGAACCCCCGCCCCTTCCGCAACCCGCTCCCCTTCCCTACTTCAGCGACTCACTGATCCGATACCCCACCCCCCGGATCGTCTCAATATAGTGGGCCGCCTCCCCAAGCTTCTCCCGCAACCGCCGGATATGCGTATCCACCGTCCGCGTATCAATCACACTCTCATAACCCCACACATCATTCAGCAAACGGTCCCGACTCTGCACCCGGCCCCGCCGCTCCATCAAAATCGCCAACAACTTAAACTCCGTATGCGTCAACACCACCGGATTGCCATGCAGCAACACCTCATGTCGCGCATGATCCAAATGCAAATCCCCAATCTTCAACCGTTCCACCGGCTCCTGCGCCCCGGCACTTCGCCGCAGCACCGACTGAATCCGCAACACAATCTCCCGAGGACTAAACGGCTTGGCCACATAATCATCCGCCCCCAACTCCAAACCCACAATCCGGTCCACCTCATCCGACTTTGCCGTCAGCATGATAATGGGAATCTTCGCGGTCGCTGAATCCCGCCGCAGCGCCTTGCACACCTCAATCCCTGACATCTGCGGCAACATCAAATCCAACACAATCAACGCCGGCACCTCCGCCTTCGCCTTATTCAACCCAGTCGCCCCATTGTCTGCGGTAATCACCGCAAACCCGGCCGACTTCAGGTTAATCGCCAAGATATCGAGCACATCCGGCTCATCATCAATCACCAAAATTTTTGCCATAGGGGGTGAAGCAGACTCTCTGTGACGACCCACCCTAGGCAAGCCACCAGTTGTTACAAGTTTGTGCCTCTCCCCCTCATCCCACCCCCCAAACACAATCTCCAGCCTAACCCCAACCCCCTTCCCCCACCCACCCCGCTCCAAAAAAAAGCGGCCCCGCAGGGCCGCAACTCAACGGAGTCAAGACCGTCTCAATCTTCAGACACTCTTCTTGAACTCGCTCCCCGGGGTGAACTTCACCGTCTTCGACGCCTTGATCTTAATCTTCTCCCCGGTCTTGGGATTGATCCCGGTCCGGGCCTTCCGATTCGCAATCTTAAACGTCCCAAATCCGATCAATTGAACGGACTTGTCCTTCTTCACCCCCGCCTTGATCGCATCGATCACTGCGGACACCGCGCGGTCAGCCGCCGCCTTACTGGTTTCTGCCCCGAGGGCCTTCTGCACTTTCTCAACAAGTTGAGCACGATTCATATCATTCCTTGGTTAAGGTTAGGGTTGATCAAGTTATTCACCTCTCATTGTGAATAAGTTGTGAATAACTCTGCTAGACCTAGCCGCCCACGCCTCGCCGTCAATGGATTTTTCCAACCCCATCCCCTTTTTTTCCGCTCCACGCCTTGATCCCAGCCCAAGACCCCTCGCCTAACCCCGCCAAATCAGCTTTCCACGGCATACCCTGTAGAAACTCCTCTTCCTTCCTAGCCTCCAACCCCCGCCACCCCATTCCCCCTACTCCAACCTCATCCCCACCGGCAAATTATACCCCCGGGCAAACTCCGCCGCATGCAACCGTTTCCGCCCCTCCAATTGCACCTCCCGCAACAGGAGCCCACCCTCCCCAGCCGCCACCAAAATCCCGTGCTTATCCACCCGCAACACCTCACCCGGCTTGCCCTTCGCCCGGCGCGAAAGAATCGTCCCAAAAATCTTCAACATCCGCAAATCCCCCTTCTCCGGAATCCACGTGTAGGCCCCCGGCCACGGCGTCATCGCGCGAATATGACAATCAATCTCCCGCTGGGACTTCTCCCAATCAATATGTCCATCCTCCTTCACCAGCTTTTTCACATAACTGGCCTTCGCCTCCTCCTGCGGGATCCTCTCCGCCTTCCCCCTCGCCAACAAATCAAGCGCTCGCAACAAAACCCCAGGCGCCAGACCCGCCAGCCGGTCATGCAACTCCCCCGCCGTCTCCTTCCGCCGAATCGCCACCCGCTCCTGCAGCAAAATATCCCCCGTATCCACCCCCTCATCCATCCACATCACCGTCAACCCCGTCTCCGTCTCCCCCGCCGCAATCGCCCCCTGAATACAAGCCGCCCCCCGATACTTCGGCAACAAAGACGCGTGCACATTCAAACACGCCAGCTCGGGCAACTCCAACACCGGCCGCTTCAAAATCTGCCCATAAGCAAACACCACCAACACATCCGGCTTCAAATACCGCAACTGCGCCAGTGCCGAAGCCGTGTTGATCTTCTCCGGCTGATACACCGGCAAATGAAGCCGGAAGGCCTCCTGCTTCACCGGCGACGCCTGCAACTGCTGGCTCCGCCCCGCCAACCGATCCGGCTGCGTCACCACCCCCGCCACCGCCACCCCACCCGCCACCGTTAACCTTCGCAACGTCGGCACCCCAATCTCGCCCGTTCCCAAAAAAACAACCCGCATCATGCGCCAGCCTTCCCGTCCCACACCCTCCCGTCAAGTGCGCGTCTCAATATGCCCAAGAATCTCCCGCAACACCTCATACGGATAGACCGTCGCATCCACCCTCACCACCATCGTCGGCCCATAATAATCCAACACCGGCTGCGTCTCTCGCCGATAAGTCTCCAGCCGTCGGCGAATCACATCCGCATTCGCATCATCAAAACGGTTCTCCTTCAACGCCCGCCGCTGCATCCGCTCCACCAACACCTCCTCATCGGGACACACCAAATAAAAAATCTTCTTCACCGCAATATCCTCATCCATCAACCGCGCCTGCTCCACATTCCGCGGAATCCCATCCAACACCAAATGATCAATCTCCGGCTTGAATCGCCCCAAATCAATCATCTGCTGCAAATGCCGCCGCCACTGCTTCAACGTCACATCATTCGGAACCAACTCGCCCCGGCTCGAATACTCCAAAAACGCCCGCCCCACCTCACTCTTCAAATCCAAATTCCGGAACACATCCCCACACGCCAAATGATAAAAACCGGGAATCTGCCCCAAAATATGCCCCTGAGTCCCCTTGCCGGAACCGGGAGCCCCAAACAACAAAAACGCACGTGCGCGCATCATCGCAGTCTAAGCAGATTCCCCGCCCCATGGCTACTGACCTTTCCAACCTCCCGCCCGTTTCATCCCAACCCCATCCCGTCCCATCATCTGCAGACTTGTCACCCCACCATCCCTCCCCATCCTCTTCCCATGACCAACCGCGCCCCGGACAAATCCTCCATCAAACTCAAAGTCAAATACGAAGAACTCTCCGCCAAATACGCCAATCAAGTCGTTCTTAACGCCTCCGCCGAAGAAATCTACCTCGACTTCTCCTCCGGCGTCATCCCCGACCCGGCCACCGGCGAGCACACCATGCCCATCCACACCCGCATCGCCATGTCCCACAACGCGGCCCGCCGCCTCTCCCAAGCCCTCCAGCAGGCCCTCTCCCGCTCCTCCTCTCCCGCCCCCTCTCCCGAACAAGCCACCCTCCCGCCCCTCAAAGTCGAGTGAGACCTCCGGAGCCTCGTCTCCGCGCATGACAACCGCTCCGCCTCCTGTCATCCTCCCCATCCATGAGTGAGGTCGTCCCCTCCGGCGACCGCCGATCCCCCACGGAAGGCGGCCAACTTGCCCTGCTCGATCGGCCCGTCGATATCCTCAAAATCGAACCCGACCTCGCCCGCCTTGCCGAAACTCGGCCCGGCTCCACCGACGACCCCATCGCCCAACTCCTCGCCTACGTCGTCCGCCTCACCAACAGCCGCGCGGCCCTCTACCTCGAACCAGCACCCTCCACCCTCCGCCAAACCGGCGCCATCTGGCGGGACATCCCGCCCGACCAACGCCAAACCCTCAGCCCCCTCCTCCACCACATCGCCGCCGACGCCGTCGCCACCGCCAAAAGCCAAATCAAACCCATTCCCGGCCTCGCCAACCACTTCGGAATCGCTGCCCCTCTTATCCACGAAAACCAACCTCGCGGCTGCGTCACCATCCTCCTGGCCGCCCAACACGCCGAACAACTTCAACCCTACGTCGTCATCCTCCAAGCCGTTCTCGGCTTCTTCCACTACGCCCTCCTCCGCCGCGACACCTTCCACAGCGCCTGGCTCATGGACCAATCCGCCGCCCTGGTCGAACTCGCCACCCGCACCGCCGCCGCCCCCTACTACCAAGAATCCGTCCGCATCCTCACCTCCGACCTCCAAACCCACCTCGGCTGCGCCCGCGTCGCCCTCGGCGAAGTCAAAGGCAAACAAGTCAAACTCTCCGCCCTCTCCGGCATCGCCACCTTCGACCGGCGCGGCACCGCCGCCATCGTCCTCGAAGGAGCCATGCGCGAAACCCTCCTCCACGGCACCACCCTCCACTGGCCCCGCGACCTCACCCAACGCCAAGGCACCGAACTCGCCGACGTCGCCCATGGCGAACTCGCCCGCCTCCTCGAACTCCAAAAAATCATCTCCATCCCCCTTGCCCCTCCCGGAGCCAGCCCCACCGCCGTCCTCACCCTCATGTGGAACGCCGACCACCCGCCCTCCCCCCAAACCGACCGCTTTCTCGACGCCGCCCACCCCTTCCTCGCCGCCTGGATCACCACCCTGCGCAAATCCGATCCCCTCGACACCCGCAAATGGGCCGACCACCTCTGGACCCGCCTCGGCCCCCGCAAAAAAGCCATCCTCGCCGGCCTCGCCCTCGGCGCCGCCCTCCTCCTCGCCTGGCCCTTCCCCCACCACCTCCGTGTCGATTGCCGCGTCGAACCCGCCCTCCGCCGCGTCGTCTCCGCCCCCTTCGACGGCCTCCTCAAAAAAGCCCACGTCGAACCCGGCCAACCCGTCGAACGTGGCGCCCTCCTCGCCACCATGGACGACAAAGAACTCCAATGGAAACACGCCGAACTCCTCGCCTCCCGCGACCGCGCCCTTCGTCAACGCGACCTCTCCATGACCGACAGCGATGCCCGCATCGCCCAAGCCCAGATGGCTGGACTTGAAGCCGAAGCCCTCGACCTCGAAATCCGCCTCATCGAAAACCGCAAAGACAACCTCGAACTCCGCGCCCCCATCGACGGCCTCGTCATCACCGGCGACCTTCAGCGCGCCGAAGGTGCCCCCGTCCGACAAGGCCAAGTCCTCTTCGAGATCGCCCCCCCGGGCAACATGATCATCGAACTCCTCATCCCCGCCCGCGACATCTCCCTCGTCCGCGATGGAGCCCCCGTCACCGTCCGCCTCGAATCCTTCCCCGGACGCCAATGGCACGGCCAAATTCAAAAAATCCTTCCCCAATCCGAAGCCAAAGACGGTGAAAACTTCTTCCGCGCCGAAGCCCGAATCAACCCCGGAGACGACTCCGCCGCCTGGCGCGCCGGAATGAAAGGCCGTGCCGTCGTTACCGGTCCCCATGCCCCCCTCGCCTGGCTCCTCACCCGGCGACTCTGGGACTTCCTCCACGTCTCTCTCTTCTGGTGAGCGATCCCTCCATCAACGTCCGCGAACTCGGCGCCACCCGCCCTCGCACCCGCTCCAGCCTCCGCTTCACCTTCCAAGAATTCGGCGGCCAACGCTGCTGCGTCGTCGAAGATCCCCTCACCTCCAAATTCCACCGACTCGGCCTCCCCGAATACCGTCTCCTCACCCACCTCGACGGAAAAACCACCTTCGCCGAAGCCTTCGCCCGCGCCTCCCTTGAAAGCGGTCAAGACGCCCTCAACGAACAAGAAGCCGTCGCCCTCCTCCACTGGCTCGTCGAGAACCACCTCGCCGACTTCGGCTCCGGCCCACCCGACGAAGTCCTCGAAAAAAAAACCCGCTCCGAACTCCTCGGCCGCTTTCGCAACTTCGCCAACCTCCTCTTCATCAAAATCCCCCTCGGCCGCCCCGACCCCTGGCTCGAGCGTCTGCTCCCCAAACTTCGCTGGCTCTGCGGCCCCCTCTTCTTCGGCCTCTGGTCCATCCTCGTCCTCGCGGCCCTCCTCCAACTCGCCGCCAACTGGAGCCGATTCATCGAAGGCACCGAAGGCATCCTCACCCCCTCCAACTGGCTCTGGCTCGGCCTGGTCTGGATCCTCCTCAAAGCCTGGCACGAATTCTGGCACGGCCTCGTCTGCAAATACCACGGCGGCCCCGTCCGCGAAGCCGGTCTCCTCTTCGTCCTCTTCACCCCCATGGGCTACATCGACGCCTCCTCCAGTTGGACCTTCCCCTCCAAATGGAAACGCATCCACGTCGCCGCCGCCGGAGTCTACGGCGAACTCGCCGTCGCCGCCCTCGCCACCCTCCTCTGGGCCGCCACCGGCCCCGGCCTCCCCAACACCCTCGCCATGAACACCATGATCATGGCCAGCACCGTCACCCTCCTCTTCAACCTCAACCCCCTCATGAAGTTCGACGGCTACTTCATCCTCTCCGACCTCCTCGAAATCCCCAACCTCGCCCCCAAATCCACCCAAATCCTCAAACAAACCGCCAAACGCTACCTCCTCGCCGTCCCCCAAACCCCCGCCCCCGACTGGTCCGATCGCCTCACCTACCTCTACCTCGCCTACGGCCTCGCCGCCCTCCTCTGGCGCCTCATCATCATGGCCACCCTCCTCATCACCGCCAGCCTCCTCTTCAAAGGCGGTGGACTCCTCCTCGCCCTCGTTGCCCTCGCCCTCTGGCTCCTCCCCATGGCCCAAGCCCTCGTCACCTACCTCCGCCAAGGCTCCGGCCCCGAACAACCACGGCCCCTCGCCGCCGCCCTTCGTCTCTCCACCCTCACCGCCGCCCTCGCCCTCCTCCTGCTCCTCCCCCTCCCCGTCACCCTCAAAGCCCCTGGCATCGTCCAATACGCCAACGAAATCGTCCTCCGCGCCGAAAGCCCGGGCATCGTCCTCGGCATCCACACCACCGATGGAGCCCTCGTCGATCAAGACCAACTCCTCCTCACCCTGGCCAACCCCGACCTCGAAACCGAACTCGCCCGCCTCGCCATCCGACACGACCGCCAAAACCTCCGCACCCAACTCGCCCGTAACAACTCCCAACCCGTCGCCGCCTACGAAGCCGAACTCGCCACCCTCAGCGCCTACCGCAAACAATACGAAGAAAAACGGAAACTCGCCGAAACCCTCGACCTCCGCGCCCCCGTTCCCGGACGCATTATCGCTCCCCGTATCGAACGGCTCCGCGGCCGCTTCCTCCAAACCGGCGATGAAATCCTCCGCCTCGCCCGGCCTCACGGCAACGAAGTCCTCGTCCCCGTCCCTGGCCCCGACATCGATTGGTTCCGTCGCCACCTGAACTTCCCCGTTCTCGTCCACCTCCCCGGACGTCGTCTCACCACCGAAGGCATCCTCAAACAAATCGGGGCCAAAGCCACCACCGACCTCCAACAAACCGCCCTTACCTCCCTCGGCGGCGGTCCGCTCCCCGTCAAAAAACGAAGCGATCCACCCCCGGGCTCTCCTCATCCCCCCGACACCTACGAACTGGTCCAACCCGTCTTCCTCGCCACCGTCGACCTCCCCAACGCCCCCGTCGACCTCCGCTCCGGCGAACCCGCTTCCATCAAATTTACCAGCCGTGAACGACGCAGCCTCGCTGGAACCTGTCGCGCCGCCGCCGAGCACGCCCTCAACTGGCTGCTCTCCCGCGCCACCCCCTCCTGAA
>JBDNCR010000200.1:0-4403 GCA_046719555.1 Verrucomicrobiia bacterium
GACGGAAGCTCGCGGGGGGATCGATGCGTTCACAAGGGAACATAACGTTGTTCCCTGATTCCGCAAATGAATCACCCGGAACGGTTGGACAACCGGGGTATCAGTTGTTGGGCCGCCCGGTGAAACGCCTGGGCGGAGGCGGATTGAGGCTGGTCCAAAACGACCGGGATGCCCCGATCGCCGGCCTGGCGCGTGGGAATGTCGATGGGGATTTCCGCCAGGAGAGGGACGCCTAGTTTCTCGGCTTCGCGCGCCCCTCCGCCCGAGCCGAAGATGTCGTAGCGGACGCCGTCGGAGGGACAGAGGAAGAAGGCCATGTTTTCGATGAGGCCCAGAATGGGAACGTTAACTTTGTGAAACATGCGGACGGCTTTGCGGGCGTCAATCAGAGCAACTTCTTGGGGGGTGGTGACGACGACGGCTCCGGTGAGGGCAACGGTCTGGACGATGGTCAGTTGAATGTCTCCAGTGCCCGGAGGGAGGTCGAGGAGGAGGAGGTCAAGATCGCCCCAAGCGACGTCACGAAGGAATTGTTGGGTGTAACGGGTGACCATGGGACCGCGGAGCACGACGGGAGATTCTTCCGTATCCAGGAGAAGGCTCATGGACATGAGCCGGACCCCGTGGCGGGTGACCGGCACAATTTTATCGTCATCAGTAACGGTGGGCCGTTCATGGGCCCCTAACATGAGGCCCTGGCTGGGTCCATAGAGGTCGCAGTCGCAGAGACCGACTCGAAGGCCCGTTTGGCCGAGGGCAGCGGCGAGGTTGGCCGCCACGGTCGATTTGCCAACACCCCCCTTCCCCGAGGCCACGGCGATGACGTGGCGGATGCCCGGAAGGGAAGCTCGAGGCATCCCACCGGCCTGAAGGGCGGCCCCGACCGGAGCCCGCACGTCGATGCGGAGGGAAAGGGATTTGAGCTCGGTCAACGGCGCGAGGGCTTCTTTAACGGCGGTTTCGATTTGAGCCGCGATGGCATCGTCGCGCGAAGTGAGTTCGAGGAGGATGTCGGCGTGCTGGTCACGGAGGTCGATGGATTTGAGGAGGCCAAAGGAGAGGATGTCGCGGCTAAAGCCCGGGTATTTGACGGTTTTGAGTCGGTCGAGGATGTCGTTCTGGGTAAGCATGTCAGGTGGAGCGAAGGTGATGTCGCCTGAACGACTTGGCAAGGCTGGTTTGTGTCCAGGTGATCAGATACGTTTTCCCGGTTGGCGTCGGCGGAAAAGGGGGTAGCGTTGGGGCGAGTGAAATCGGGGACGGGATTGAGTCGCGTAGAGGATTTGGCAGGTTCGTTGCCGCAGCTGAGAACGAAGCTGAATTTGAAGGTCTACCTGGACCTGGTGCGCCCTGGATTGGAAGAGGTGGACCGGTGCATCCGACATCAGGTGGAGGCGTTCGATCCCGGGATTGTCAATTACGTGGAGTATGCGGCGGAGAGTAGCGGGAAACGGATCCGTCCAGCCTTGGCGCTGTTGGCGGCGGGGGCGACCGGAGTGCGTCATCCCGACCATGTCAGTCTGGCGGTGGTGGTGGAGCTGATTCATTTGGCCTCGTTGATCCACGACGATATTTTGGACAATGCGGAAATTCGCCGGGCCCGACCGACCGTCTTTAGCAAGTGGGGGGCAGATTTGTCGGTGCTGCTGGGGGATTGTCTGTTCGCGCATGCTCTCCGTCTGTGTGCGGCGTTGCCGGTGCGCGAGGTTAATCGTTTGATTGCGGATGCGGCTTATGAAGTCTGCGCCGGGGAGATTCTTCAGATGCAGCGCCGGTTTGATTGGAAATTGGCGCAGGCGGATTACCTGAGGATTATCGGGATGAAAACGGGGGCCTTGTTCCGCGTGGCCTGTGAGGCGGCGGCGGGGTTGAACCAGGCTCCAGCCCACTATGGCGAGGCTCTGCGGACCTATGGGGATCACCTCGGCGTGGCCTATCAGATTTACGATGATTGCTTGGATCTCTTTGGCACGGAAGAACACTCGGGCAAGACCTTGGGAACGGATTTGAAGAAAGGGAAGTTGACCCTGCCTTTGATTTATCTGCTCGAACAACTGGGACCCGCCGAATTGGCCGAGGTTTCGGAGACGATTTTGCACGGGGATGAGGAGGATCGCTTGGGTCTGTTGCGGCAGGTGATTGAGGCGGGCGGGGTCCGATTTTCTCTGAGTAAGGCGAATGAATTGTTGGATCGGGCGGGGCAGAGTTTGGAGGTTTTGCCCGAAGGACCAGCCCGGAGTTCTCTGGCCTCGCTGCCAAAGGCCTTGGCCGAGCACTTGGCGACGCTGAAAACGTAGGTTCTTCCGGTTTGAGCTTTGCCAGGCCCGGTGAAGCGGTTAGTTTCGCCGCCCATGGATCCGGAACGGAGCCCCCCCGGCGGCGATCCACTGTCGGACGAAGCTCTGGTGCGGCGGTGCCAGGCGGGGGAGGTGGCGGCGTTCGATGAGCTGGTGTTGAGGTACAAGGAGCGGTTGTATGGAGTGTTGTATAATTTGACCTCGAATCATGAGGACACCAATGACCTGCTCATGGAGACCTTTGACAAGGCCTTCCGAAGTCTGGTGAATTTCAAGGGGGACGCTTCGTTTTACACCTGGATCTATCGGATCGGAGTCAACCGCGCCTTAAATCATCTGGAGAAGCGAAAACGGCGTCGGGGCGAAATGAGCCTAAACGAAATTGATTGGGATTTGGATGAGCGCAAAGAGTGGGCCGAGTCTCCCCTGCGGACCGATCCCGAGCGGCGGGCGGAGTTGAATGAGCTCCAAAATAAATTGAACGAATCTTTGCAGAAGTTGTCTGAGGAGCATAGGACCGTGGTGGTGCTCTCCGACATTGAAGGATTGACCCATGCGGAGATCGCCGCGATCGTCGGCTGCTCCGAGGGGACCGTAAAGTCGAGGTTGCACTACGGACACAAGCAGCTAAAAAAGCTGCTGGCCGGTTACCTTAAATAGGGAGCGCAAAAAACATGTCGGATCAAGACCTGCAGAAGTTGCTAAGGATGAAGCGGATGGAAACTCCGGGGCCCGAGTATTTCGACGCCTTCCTCTCCGAATTCCATCGGTATCAACGCTCGGCGCTTCTGGAAGAGTCCAAGACGGAACCGTCTCTCTGGGCACGGATCTGCGGCATGATGGCTCCCGTGGCCCAAAAACCGGCCTGGGCCTGGTCTGGCGCGGCCCTAGCGCTGGTCTTGGGATGGATGGCACTCGGGCTCCCGGAAGGGACGACCCGGTCCGTGTCCAACTTGGTCGAGACCTCGGGGATCGGATCGACCCTGGCCAACGTGTTTCCCGGAGAGGTTGATTCCAAAGGATCGCCCTTCGACCGGGATTTCGTTTCTGCCCGCTTTGTGACGGGGGAGGAACGATTGTTGGCGTATGACACCAACCTCACGTTCTGAACGGTTTCTGGCCGCGCTGGTTTGCGCCGGAGTTTTGGGGTTAGGGGCGGTTCCCACGAACCTGCGAGGTGCGCCCGGGGCGTTTGAAGCCATCAGCAAGGAGGTGCAGGCCGTGTTCGAGTTGGCCTCGCCTGCCGTGGTTAAAGTGCGGGCCTTCAGCGGGACCACCCCTTTGGCTGGCACCGGATTTTTCATCGACGCCCACGGGACGATCCTCACGGCCTACGCGGTGGTGCGCGACGCCAACCGGGCCTGGATCGAACGGGATGGAGAGAAAATCGAGGCGCAGATTCTAGGCCGCGATCCCCGGAGCGGGATTGCTTTACTAAAGGTGGATCTGGGAACCACACCCTTTTTGCGGTTCGGCGATCCTGGGCAGTTGAAGGTGGCTTCGGCACTGGTTTCGGTGGCTTATCCCTTCAATATGGAGGCGGCCCCCTCCTTTGGCTTGGTGACCGGGTTCAATGCCGTCTATGCCTCGCCTACGCTCAATCAGTTTTTTGCCACCACCCATATCCGGGCCAGTCTGGATGTGCAACCTGGGCAAGTCGGCGGACCGGTGATGAACGGCAAGGGAGAGGTCATGGGGATCCTGATGGTGGCGACGCAGGATCAACGGGAATGTTTCATTCTGCCGAGCAACGCGGCGTTGAAGATTGTCCGGGATATCGAGCAATATGGCCAGGCGCGCCATGGCTGGGTCGGCGTCGGGGTGACCACGGATCAAGGAGTGGTGGCGGCGGTCAACCCGGTGGCGGTTTCAACGCTCTATGAGAATACGCCGGCCGCCTCGTCTGGCATTTTGCCCGGAGACCGGGTGCTTTCGGTGGGAGACCGTCCCATTCGGCAGCCGAGCGATGTCTTGGACGTCGCTTTTTTTTCCAAGGTGGGCGAGGTCTTGCCCGTCAAGGTTGAACGGGGCGGGGAGACGCGGGTGTTTGAGATCCAGGTCATCGATCGCCCGGCGGAGGTTCGCATGGTGGACTTCCGCAAGATT
>JBDNCR010000201.1:0-4397 GCA_046719555.1 Verrucomicrobiia bacterium
GCCTTCGAGTTTTTGGCGGTTGAGGAGGGTGCGGGTGAGGTCGGGACGCCAGGGGATGGTGGCGGAGGGGGTTTGGAGTTGGTGGATTCCGGCGGTGGCCAGGCCTTTGGCGAGGAGGTGGTAGTAATAGAAGAGGCCTTCGCTGCCCATGCCTGGGTTTTCTTCGAGGGTGTAGTTGGAGTTGAGCCATTCTTTGACGGCGAGGATGCGGGGGTCGTCGGGCTGGAGTTCAGCGTAGATCATGCTGAGCAGGCCGGCGTAGCTCATGCTGCCGTAGGAACGGAGGGCGGTGCGGCCGTTTGGGAGTTCGACTTCGCCGGCCATGCTGTGTCCGGGGTAGTAGACGAATCCACCGCGGTTGGCGGGGTCGTCACTGGCCCAGGATTCTTGGTTGTGAGTGGGGAGGTTTTGGCAACGGGTGAGGAAGGCGATGGCGGCGTCCCAGTTGAGGGAGTGGGCGGGTGGGGGTTGGTCGCGGGCGAGGGTTTCGGTGGCGCGGAGGGCTTCGAGGGCGAAGACGGTGTTGGAGAGGTCGGCGTGGGCGCGGCTGCGTCCGTAGCCGATGCCTCCGTCGAGAGGGTGGTCTCCGAAGCCGGGGTTGCCGAAGTCGTTTTGTTGGCCGGCGAGAAAGGAGCGTGCTGCGAGGATGGGTTGATGGAATTGGGGTAGGCCGGAGAGGTGGAGGGCGAGGATGGTGAGGGCGGTGTTGTAGCTGTAGTAGGCGGTGCCGGGTTTGTAGAAGCCTCCATCGGGTTGTTGTTGGGCGAGAAGCCAGGTGAGGCCTTTTTTGCCGGCGGGGTCGTCTGGAGCGACTCCGTGGCGGAGGAGGGAGGTGATGGCGAGGGCGGTGAGGGCGGGCAGGTCGGGATTGGACCAGAAGCCGTCGGGTTGTTGTTGGGAGCGGAGCCAGTTGAGACCGCGTTGGGCGGCGGCGGTGGCTTCGAGGCGGAGGGAGGTGTCGGTGGGGGCGAGGGGGACGGGTTCGGGGGTAGCGGGGGCGAGGGCGAGGAGGGCCGAGGCGAGGAGGGAGGGGTTCATGGTTGGGGAAAGTGTAGCGTGAGTTCTGCGGCGGTGCCAAGTGGGGGAACGGTGGTGGGGTGAGGTCGCCAGATTTTGTCGTTGATCCGGTCGATGTCGCGGGTGTTGACGAGGGCATCGAAGTCTTCCATGAGGGCGATGATGGAGCGGTTGGCCTGGGCGAGGAAGAGGTCGCCCTGGAGACGGGAACCGTTGTAGATCCAGGGTTGACCGTGGAAGGGGAGTCCTTCGGTTTTGTGGATGAGGTTGGAGGCGGGGAGCGGGTCGGTGTTGGGGAAGCGGACGGTGATTTCGATGGGAACGCCGAAGAGGCCGGGGCGTTGTCCTGGAGGTGGTTGGGGGGGAGGGAGGGGTTTTTCGGGAAAACCGAGAAGGATCATGGCGAGGTGGAGGTGGAGGGGTTGGGCGGCGGTGCGGAGGATGCTTTCGTGGAGTTTCCCGCCGTCGGCGACGAGGAGGTATTCGACGGGGCCTTGGTTCATGTTGACTTCGACAGGGATGGTGATGGAGCGGGTGTTGGCGTCGATGGTGACGAGGCCGATTTGGAAGAGGCCGGGGCCGATGGGTTGGAGGTCGGCGGGGCCGGGGGAGGTTGCGAGGAGTGCGGCGAGGAGGGTCAGGTGGAGGAACACTGGGGGAGGGTAGCGCAGGAAGGTGGGCGAGGCGCGAAAAAATGCGTTGACCTTGGGGGAAGATTCCGGTTTCCTTTCCGACTCACTTTTCAGGAAACGAAGGAAGATTATGGCTAAATCTGTCGGCTTGAAGGCCAAGACCCGGCGAGGGGTTGGGCGGAATCGCGTGAAGGCGTTGCGTCGGGAGGGGTCCATCCCGGCGGTGTTGTATGGGGGGAGTCAGACTCACACGTTGGAGGTGAAGGGGACGGAATTGGTGGCGGCGCTGCATGGGGCGGAGTCGGAGCATATTTTGGTGAATTTGGAGATTGAGGGGGAAGCTGGGGGGACGAAGCATTTGGCGGTGATTCAGCATGTGCAGATTGATCCGTTGAAGGACAAGATTTTGCATGTGGATTTGCATGAGTTGGATGAGAGTAAGTTGATGCATGCGGAGGTGCCGGTGCATGAGGTGGGGGAATGTGTGGGGGTGAAGAATGGGGGTATTTTGGATCACTTGGTTCGGTCGATTCGGGTGGAGTGTTTGCCGAAAGATTTGCCGGAGGTGATCCGGGTGGATGTGACCCAATTGGGGGTGGGTCAGTCGATTCATGTGAAGGATTTACCGTTGCCGGCGGGGGTGACCGCGATGCACGATCCGGAGCAGACGATTATGATTGTGCATGAGCCGAAGGTGAGTGAAGTGGCGGCCGCTGAGGTGGCTGCTCAACCCGAGGTGATCACGGCGAAGAAGGTGGAAGAAGGGGCGGACAAGAAGTAGTCCGAGCCGGGAGCCATGGCCTGTTCCCTGGTGGTCGGCTTGGGCAATCCTGGGCCGGAGTATCGGAGAACACGTCACAATTTTGGATTTTTAGTTTTGGAACGGTGGGCGGAGCGGGAAGGGCTTTCCTGGAGGAAGGCTGGTTTCGCAGAGGCCCAGATTTGTGAGGCGGGGGACGGGATCCGATTGGTCCGGCCCCAGAGTTTCATGAATCGCTCCGGTCCGGTCGTCCAGGCCTGCCTGAATTGGTGGAAACTGGATGTGTCCGAGCTGGTGGTCGTGGTGGACGAAATTCAGTTGCCGTTGGGGCGGCTGCGTCTGCGGGCCGAGGGTTCGGATGGCGGGCACAATGGGCTCGCGTCGGTGGAGTCCGCTCTGGGCACCCGTCGCTACGCGCGATTGCGCGGGGGGGTGGGACGGCCGGGGGAAGGTGCTGGGGACATGGTGAGCCATGTGCTTGGTGTCTTTTCTGAAGGGGAGTGGCTGGAGCTGGAGAAGGCTCTGGACCGCGCCCGAGAGGTGATCGGGATCTTCCGTAGAGAGGGGATCGCGGCCGCCATGACCGCAGGGAATCGATGATTATGATGCATACGTATGACGCACAATTGATCCTGGATATCCAGGGCAAGGAGGAAGGGGTCAAGGAGGCCCTGGACGGCATTAAGGCGCAGATTGAGGCGCTGGGTGGCCAGGTGAAGACGACGCAACGGATGGACCGGCGCAAGTTTGAGCGGGTCGCCGGGAAGTTGGATTCTGGTTATTACTTGGGGGTGACGTTCGAGTTGGATCCTAAACAGCTGGACGCTTTGAAAAAAGCCTTCACTCTGGACGATAAGATCTACCGTCAGTTTTATTTGCGGGTGGAGAAGCCCGCGCCGGCTGCGGTTTGATCGTGAGTTCCGCAGGAGAATCACCATGGCCAGCTTGAACCGCGTTTTTTTGATGGGGAATCTGACGAAGGATCCCGATTTCCGGCAAACGCCGAAGGGGACTGCGGTGTGCGATCTGGGTTTGGCGATTAATAGTAGTTATCGAACGACGGATGGGGTGGAGCGGGAAGAGGTGGTTTATGTGGATTTGGTGGTGTGGGGGCGCCAGGCGGAGACGTGTCGGGATTATTTGAGTAAGGGTTCTCCGGTTTTTGTGGAGGGGCGTTTGCAGCTGGATCAGTGGGAGAGTAATGGGGAGAAGAAGAGCAAGATGCGGGTGCGGGCGGAGCGGGTGCAGTTTTTGGGTCGGCCAAGTGGGGGCGGGGGAGGTCGTTCCTCGTCAGGGGGCCATGATCGGGAGCGGGAGTCGTCTCGATCGGCGCCACCGCCGTCTCGGGAGATGGAGGATTCCGGCCCGGTCGATGATGATGTGCCATTTTGAGTTGTGATTGGAATGATGAGTTAAAGGAAGACCTGAGTTATGCCTGTTGAAGTGATTCTGAAGAAGCCGGTGGCTGGCCTTGGTGCCGAGTCCGATATTGTGAAAGTTAAGCCGGGGTATGCCCGGAATTTCCTGCTGCCGCGGGATTTGGCGGTGCCAGCGACGCGGGCTTCAAAAAAGCAGGTGGAGGCGTTGCAGCGGTTGCGGGCGGAGCGGGAGGCGGCGGAGTTGAACACGGCGCAGGAGCTGGCGGGTCGTCTGGGTAAGGTGACGTTGACGTTTCAGATGCAGGCAGCGGAGGGAGCCGGGAACAAGGTGTTCGGGTCGGTGACGATTTCGGATATTCTTGAGCGGCTGGCGGCGAACGGGATTCAGCTGGACAAGAAGCATGTGGATCTGGGTCGGCCGTTGAAGGAGTTAGGGGAGCATTCGATTCCGGTCCATTTGCCCCAAGGGGTTCGGGCGACGATTACGGTGGTGTTGAGCAATCCGCAGGCCGCGGCGGCAGTGGAGGAGGCCGAGGAGGGTTCGGGTCGGAAGAAGAAGGGGTCGAAGGGTTCCAAGGCGAAGGCGTCCTAGGGTTGGCTGGGTTTGGG
>JBDNCR010000202.1:0-4393 GCA_046719555.1 Verrucomicrobiia bacterium
TCTTGTGGTGTTCGACTTTACCTTCGGCGAAGTTGTTGCCGACGTTGAAGACGCCGGGGAGTTCGAGGAGGCGACGTTCGAACTCGGCGGCAGCTTTGAGGATTTGGTCGAAGGAGTCGCCTTGGACTTCGATGTTGACGGGGCGGCCTACGGGGGGGCCGCCGCCATTTTCTTTGACTTCGGCGACGACGAATTCGGGCATTTCGGCCATGAGAAGGGTGAGGTCATAGACGATTCGGGAGGGGCGTCGGCACTCGGGGTTTTGTTCGTCGATGTCAACGATGAGCATGGCGACGTTGGTGGCGTATTCGAGGAACTGGTTGGTTTCATCGAAGCGGGCTCCGACGCGGGTGGAGATGCCGCGGAGGTCAGAGGCGGGAAGATGGTCGACGATGGCTCGTTCGAGTCGCGCGACGGCTTCCTCGGTTTGGTTGAGTGAGGCGTTGGGGTGGAGTTCGACTTTGACGAAGATTTGGTCGGCCCAATCGACGGCGAAGAGTTGGAAACGGACGGCTCCGATTCCGACGATGGCGCCCATGGCGACGAGAATCAGGATGAAGCTGCCGACGGTGGCATAGCGGTAGCGAAGGGCGATTTGCAGGAGGTGGAGGTAGATGGTGATGACGGTGCGGAGGCCATGGTCGGCGGTGGACCGGACGTCGTTGTAGACCAGGGAGAGCCAGGCGGGCAGGCGACGCCAGCCGCGGCTGTTCACAAAATGGGCGAGGGCTTGAGCGGGAGTTCGGGCGGGGCGGAGGGTGTCGGCGAGGTGGGAGGGGAGGATGATGAACGCTTGAACGAGAGAGAAGGCGAGGGCTGAGATAACGACGATGGGGACGACGACGAGGAACTGGCCGATGACGCCTTCGGCCAGCATGAGCGGGAGGAAGGCGGCGACGGTGGTGGCGACGGAGCCGAGGACGGGCCAGATGACTTCGGAGGTGCCGTCGATGGCGGCGGCGACGGGAGATTTGCCACGTTCGAAGTGGCGATAGACGTTTTCGCCGATGACGAGGGCGTCATCGACGACCATGCCGAGGGCCATGATCATGCCGAAAAGGGAGAGGAGGTTGATGGTGGCGCCCATGGCGTAGAGGACGAGGAAGCAGCCGGCGACGGAGACGACCAAGCCCAGGCCGATGAGGAGGGCCAGTTGCCAGGAGAGGAAGAGCATGAGGAGGGCGGTGATGATGGTGACCGCTTGGATGCCGCTTTGAAGGACGGTGTTGATGCGGGTCTGAACGTATTTGGTGGCGTCGGTGAGGACGGTGACTTGGACGCCGGGAGGGAGGCGGGATTCCTCTGCGGCGACGAGGTTGCGGGCGGCGGAGACGGTGGCGATGACGTCGGCACCTTTCTTTTTGACGAGGGTGAAGGTGACGCCGGGTTGAAGGTTGACGCGGCCGCGGGTGCGAGGCCGTTCGGAGGTGGTGCGAATGAAGCCGAGGTCGCTCAGGCGGATGGTGCCGCCGTTGTCGGCCCGGACGGGCAGGTCAGCGAGTTCACTTCCAGCGTTGATTTCCCCGAGGACGCGGACGAGTTGTTCGCCGCCGGGGGACTCGATGCGACCGCCGGAGATGTTGAGGTTTTTCCGGCGAACGGCTTCGACGACTTCGCCGAAGGTCAGTCCGGAGGATTCGAGTCGAAAGGGATCGATTTCGACCCAGACTTCGCGCCGGTCGAGACCGTCGACGAGGACGTCGGCGACGCCCGGAACCGCGCGGAGCAGGCGACGGAGACGTTCGAGGGCGGGTCGAACGGCTTCACGGTCGACGCCTTCGTCAAAGGTGAAGCCGAAGGTGCAGAGGGGGAGGGGGATTTCGAAGTTTTCGACGACGGGTTGTTCGGCGGAGGGTGGGAGTTCAGGGATGGCTTTGGAGACTTCCTGGCGGACTTCATTGAGGAGGGGATCGATGTTGCGAATGCCCGACTCCAGTTCGAGAAAGATGTTGGAGAAGTTGTCTTCGGAATTGGAGATGATCCGTTTGATGCCTTGAACGGAGGCGATTTCGTCTTCGAGGGGGATGGTGATCCGTTTTTCGACATCTTCGGGGACGTTGGTTTCGCGGTCGAGGGTGGTGACGACGATGAAGTTGACGGTGACGTCAGGAAAGAGGTCGCGCTGGAGGGCGAAGAGGCCGACGTAGAGGCCAGCCACGAGGATGGCGACCATGACGATGTTGGCACCAACGCGGTTTTGCACGCTCCACTGGGCGAGTTTCATCGGATGAGGATTTCGTCGCCTTCGGAGAGGCCGGAGAAGACGGGGTAGAGTCCGTCGAGGTCGGGGCCGACGGTGATGGGGACGGGTGCAAAGCCGCCTTCGGGGAGTTTGCGGTGGACCTCGGCTCCTGCGCCATTCCATCGGACGGCGGCGGCGGGAATGAAGGGGAGGTTTTCAAAGAAACGGAGCGGGGCGCGGATGTTGGCTTGGAGGCCGGCGGGGGTTTGGGCGGAGGGGTTGGGAAGTTCGGCTTCGAGGCGAAAAAGGCCGGTGCGCGGATCGGCGGCGGGGGGAATGAACCGGAGAATGGGGCTTAAGGTTTCGGTGGGTTGGCCTTTGCGTTGAAGGACAAGAACTTGGCCGGGTTTGAAGTTGGGGAGTTCTTGTTCGTTGACAAAGAAGATGACGCGGAGGGGGTCGAGGTCAACGAGGTGAACGACGGGTTGGTTGGCGTTGACGGCAGCTCCGGGATCGACGAGGCGGCGGTTGACAATGCCGTTGAAGGGGGCCCGGATTTGGTGGCGGGTGAGGAGTTCGCGAAGACGTTCTTCTTCAGCGAGGGCCCGGGCAAGGTCACTTTCTCGGAGAGCGAATTCCGCTTGGACGGCCTGGAGTTCGGTTTCGGAGATGACTCGGTCTTGGGCGAGGGTGCGGGCTTCGTTGAGGCGGCGTTCGGCCTCGGCCCGGGCGGCTTGGGCGCCGACGCGAGCGGCTTCCGCGGCAGCGAGTTGGTGCTGGGCGAGGGTGTCGTCGAGGGTGACGAGGAGGTCACCTTGGCGAACGGGGGAGCCGGCTTCGACGTGGACTTGGGCGACGCGAGCCGAGATTTCGGCGGGGATGTCGCTTTGGAGCCAGGGCTGGACTTGGGCGGCGTAGGTGCGTTCGAGCTGGCGGGAGCTGCGGGTGACGGTGTGGATGACCGGGGGCCGAGGTTTGAGGCTGGCGGCTTCTTCCATGGCCCGGCGTTGGAGCTCGGCGTTTTGGAAGAAGCGGGCGACGGTAAAGAGGATGACCGCAACGGTGCCGAGCAGGAAGGTGATGCCGATCACGGCCCGCTTGGTCCGGCGCGTTAACATGAAGGGAGGTTAGCAGGGGTTTGGCGGTTGGCGAGGGGGAGCGGGCGGGGAAGGTCAAGGGGAGAGGTTGGCGTCGGTGACGGCACCTTCGGAGGCGGTGTTAACGAGGTGGGCGTATTTGGCCAGGACGCCTCGGGTGTAGCGGGGAGCGGGCCGTTTCCAAGCTGCGGCCCGTTTTTGGAGTTCAGCCGGGGGAACGTCGAGGGTGAGTTCTTTGGATTGGGCGTCGATGCGGATGGGGTCGCCGTTTTTGACGAGGGCCAGAGGGCCACCGAGGTAGGCTTCGGGGGTGATGTGGCCCACGACGAAGCCGTGGGTGCCACCGGAGAACCGGCCGTCGGTGATGAGGGCGACCTCTTTGCCGAGGCCGCGGCCCATGATGGCGGAGGTGGGGCCGAGCATTTCTCTCATGCCCGGCCCGCCTTTCGGCCCTTCGTATCGGATGACGAGAACGTCGCCTTTTTTGATCGAGCCGCGGAGGATGGCTTTCATGGCCTCGGGTTCGGAGCCAAAGACACGGGCGCGGCCTTGGAAGGTGAGGCCTTCTTTCCCGGAGATTTTGGCGACGGCACCTCCGGGGGCGAGATTGCCGCGAAGGATGACGAGGTGGCTGTCTTTTTTGATGGGGTTGGCGAGGGGCCGAATGATTTCTTGGCCGGAGGGGTAGGGGGCGACGTTGCGAAGGTCTTCGGCGAGGGTTTGGCCGGTGACGGTGAGGCAGTCTCCATGAAGAAATCCGGCGTCGAGGAGGGTTTTCATGAGGGGTCGAATGCCGCCAATGGCGACGAGCTGGGACATGAGAAAACGACCGGAGGGTTTGAGGTCCGCGAGGACGGGCACGCGGCGACCAATTCGATCGAAATCGTCGAGGGAGAGTTTGACTTTGGCAGCATGGGCAATGGCCAGGAGATGGAGGACAGCGTTGGTGGAGCCGCCAAGGGCAATGGTGACGGTAATGGCGTTTTCAAAGGCCTGGCGGGTCATGATGTCGCGGGGTCGGAGGCCGAGGCGGAGGAGGTTGACCACGGCGGCACCGGCGGCGCGGCAATCTTTGATTTTGGCCGGGGAGACGGCGTTTTGGGCGGAGCTGTTG
>JBDNCR010000203.1:0-4392 GCA_046719555.1 Verrucomicrobiia bacterium
CGCACCGCCGCCCTTCGCACCACCCGCGACCACACCACCCTCCACGGCGGTCTCAAAGCCTGGCGCATCATGAAAACCACCGGCTCCGGCTTTATCGGCTTCCCTCGGGACGAATTCACCACCCTGCCCGAAACCACCGACCGCATCCTCGCCACCGAAGCCGAAATCACCTGGACCTACCGTAACCTCCAAGCCGACTACGCCACCATCCACGACCGGGTCCTCCCCCCCATGCTCACCGTCTTTGCCGAAACCTACAGCCCCTCGGTCCAGCGGACCCTCTTCCTCATGGGCGAAGCCGCCCTCGCCGCCGCCCCGGAACTCGACACCATCACCCTCGCCCTGCCCAACAAACACTACCTCCCCCTCAACCTCAGCCCCCTCGGCCTGCCCGCCCAACAAACCCTCTGTTGGCTGCCCACCGACGAGCCCCACGGCCAAATCCAGGCCACCATCGGACGCTAACGCCCCCCACGCCCCCCCTTCGCCTTTCGATTGCGAGACCGCCGCCTCCCGATCTATCCTCATTCCTCATGGAGTGGAACATCAAGGCTCGATCCGACGCCTGCCAAATCACCGGCAAACCCTTCGCCGAAGACGAAGTTTTCTACACCATCCTCGTCGAAACCCAAGAAGGTCTCATCCGCCAGGATCTCTGCGAAGAAGCGTGGGCCAACCGCAACGAAAACATCCGGCCCCTCAGCTTCTGGAAATCGGTCTTCAAACCAACCCCACCCCCCGAGCCCGAGACCGTCGATCGAACCGACGCCGAATCTGAGCTCCGCCGACTCGTTGACAGCGACAACCCCTCCGACCGCACCGTCTGCTTTCTCCTCGCCGCCATGCTCGAACGCAAACGAATCCTCCGCATCCAAGATCGTCTCACCGTGGGTGGCCTCAACAAAGTCATCTACGTCCACACCGGCACCCAAGAAACCTTTGTCGTTGACGAACCCGACATCAAACTAACCGAACTCGACCGGCTCAAAGCCGACCTCGACCACAGCACCAGCAAAATCTTCGCCCGTCGCGAACCCGGAATCCCGTCCCTCGCCCCCGTTGCCGAACCCGGATGAACGCCACACGCTGGGAATGGCTCGACCAGATTGAAGCAGTGGACGCTGGCGGCCTCTCGGCCACCGCCTCCTTCCCTCCCCACCGCTATCCCGCTGACGACCATTTTCCCGGAACGCCCTGCGTCCCCGGCGTCCTCCTTCTCGAAGCCATGGCTCAGGCCGCAGGCTGGTGGGTGGCGGCCCAAGAAGCCTTCACCGGCAAATGTCTTCTGGCTGGGATCGATGAAGCTCGCTTCCGCCAGCCAGCTCTCCCCGGCCAGCCCGTCCAAGTTCAGGTCACCGGACTCCCCGCCGATGGATCAAGACGGGCCGCCCGCTGCCGCCTCACCCGTCACCCGCACACCATCGCCACCGCCCTCATTGCCCTCCGCTTCTTCCGTTTCGACGACCCTCAAACCCCTTGGCGTCCGCCCTGCAACGCCGAATGGTTGCGGACCCGCTTCCATCAGCTCCGCCACCCATGACCCCTGTCGCCCAGGCCGAAGCCTCCGGCCCCACCGATCTCCCCTGGCTCACCGAACGAAAATGGCTCCGCATCATGGAACCCCGAGTCCGCGCCGCCCTTCAAGCCGCCCGGGATGCCCTCGGGCAGACCGCCCTCCCAACCGACACCGGCCTGGTCGTCGCGATCCCTGACCTCTCCTGGAACTCCCTCCACCAAGCCCCCGACTGGCAGAGCGCCCCCCCTCTGTGGCTCCTGACCGTCCTGCCCAACAGTCCGGCCGGACACCTCTCGCGCACCTTCGCCATCACCGGCCCCGTTCTCACCTGCACCACCATCGATCAAGCCCGGCAAACCGCCGCCGACTGGCTGGCCGATCACGCCGCCGCCTCCGTGCTTGTCGTCGAACTCGCCCCGGCCACCCAACCCGCCCGAGCCCGTTGCGAAATCTTTCTCCCGCCCCCACCATGACCCCCAAAAAAACTCGCCCCCTGGAAGGAACCCAATGGATCATCGCCGGGGCGAGCGGCGAACTCGGCTCCGCCCTCATTCGCCGCTTTCAAGCCGAGGGCGCCACCGTCGCCGCCGTCTCCCGTTCCGCTTCCAAAACCCGGGCCGATATCTCGGTCGACGCCGATCTCACCGCCCCCAACCGCGCCGCCTCGGCCGCCCTCGAAACCCAGGCCAAGCTCGGCCACGTCGATGGCGTCGTCTGGAACGCGGGTGGCGGCTTTGACCGGCTCATCGCCACCCTCCAAGCTGGGGACCTCGACCAACTCTGGCGTCTCCAAGTCATCGCCCCGAACGACTTCATCCGCCCTCTGCTCCCCGACATGATGCGCCGCCGCAGCGGCTGCTGGATCGGCATCAGCTCCCTCGCCGCGGCCCGCCCCGAAAAAGGCCAAGCCGCCTACGGTGCCGTCAAAGCTGCCTTTGAAACCTGGGTCAAAACCCTGGCCCGCGAAGTCGGCCCCAAAGGCATCCGAGCCAATCTTCTGGCCCCAGGTTTCGTCGAAAGCAGCCGAGTCGCCTCCTTGCCGGAATCGGTCCGGAACCGTCTCCTCCAGGAAAGAATCCCCCTGGGACGCTGGGCCGCCGCCGAAGAGGTCGCCGCTGCCGCCGCCTTCCTGGCCTCACCCCGAGCCGGCTATCTGACCGGTCAGGTCCTTCGCCTCGACGGCGGTGCTGGGATGTGACCCCCCTTCCTTCTCCCAGCCCAGCCCAGGCCAGGCTTTCGGACTGGCCTTCTTCCACCATTCTGGTTGCCTCCCCACCATGCGCCTCGCCCGCCTCCTCCTGGTCACTGCCTTGCTCGGTCTGAGTGCCCATGCCCAGACCGACACCGGCATCGGCGTGATCGACAAACCCCTGCAAATTTTTCTTCAGCCCATCTCCCTTGACGGAGTCACGGCCACCCTCGATCCCAACCCCGACACCTCCGCCTTTCTCCTCGAAGTCATCCGGGCCACCTACCAGGCCGACCTCGCTCGCCTCCTGACCCAACACATCGCCCCCACCCGCCTGGTCGATCGAAAAACCCGCCCCTCAGCCCCCGGTTGGGAAATCACCGCCCGCCTCACCCACATCCAACCACCCAGCGCAAACGGTCAGCTCGCCCTTGCCACCACCATCGAGGTCGTCGATCTCCGCCTCAACCGCACCCTCCTCACCCTGAACATCCGCTCCGGATTTGCAAACGAACCCAACCCTCCCGCCGTGGACGACGACGGCACCGTGACCCCCTGGAACCCGCCCCCTCCCCGCCTGCGACGTCCCGGCGTGGCCCAGGAACGGATCGACTCCCTGCAAACCGAGATCACCCTGGCCGCCCGCCGCGCCGTTCACCGCCTCGGCGCCAACATCCGCCAAGGACGCTAACTCGACCGAACCGATCCTCCCCGTTCAACCCAGCGACAACGCCGCCTCCACAATCCCATCCGGACCCAGCCCGTGCTTGTCGTAGAGTTCCTGCGCCAAGTAGGCCGATTGTCCGAACTCCCCATGCACGCCTAGCGATTTCACCCGGAACGAAATCCCCGCCTGCGCCAACGCATGAACCAGTTGGGCCCCCATCCCGGCCACCACCTGATGATCCTCCACCGTCACCAGCTTACCGCCCGTCTTCGCCAACGCCTCACGGAACGTCGACACATCCGGACGATTCACAAAGGGATGATTGATCACCGTCGCCGATTTACCCTGAGCCGCCAAACGATCCGCCGCCTTCAAGGTCGAGCCAAGCAAAGCCCCACACGTCACCAGCGTCACATCGCTCCCCTCCCGCAACACCTGGGCCTTGCCCCACTCATACTTGATGCCCGGAACCCAAGAGAGCGGATAACTCTCCCGCCCAATAAAGAAAATCACCGTCTCCCCGTCCCGCCCCGCTTGACGATCCTCGCCCAAACGAACAATCGCCTGGTGCATGAACGCCTCGGCCTCATCCGCACACGAAGCCGCCACCACCACCGTGTGAGGAATCGCGGACACCGCCGCAAAATAGGTCAACCCCTGGTGCGATGCTCCATCAGCGGCGTCCTGAAACCCGGCATGCGAAAACACCGCAATCACCGGAGCCTGCGACAACGCCGCCATCGTCAGCGGCAGATTCCCCTTGGTCACCCCAAACTGGGCAAAGGTATCGACAATCGGGATGTAACCCATCTTCGAAAACCCCGCCGCCACCGAAATCATGTTGGCCTCCGCCACCCCCACATCAATCGCCCGATCCGGCAACGCCTTCTGAAACGTGCTCATCCCCGTCGAGCCCGGAAGATCGGCCGAAATCGAGAGCACCGGATACCCCTCCTGAGCCGCCCGGATCGCCGCCTTCGACAGCCCGCTCTGAATCTTGTCCTTCTTCACTCCCGGGGC
>JBDNCR010000204.1:0-4355 GCA_046719555.1 Verrucomicrobiia bacterium
CGACAGGCGGTGAAGTTGCTGCCGGAGTTTACGATGGCCTGGAACAACCTCGGCACGCTCTATTTGGAGCAAGATCTGAATGCCGAGGCGGTGGAGGTGTTTGAGACGGTGACCCGTTTGGAGCCGGGCTATGCGAAGGGTTGGTTTAACTTGGGCTTTGCTTTGGATAAGCTGGGCCAGACGCAGCGTGCCGCGGAATGTTTCGAACGGTCGAACCAGCTCGAGGCCAGTGCGTGAAGGGCGGCTTCCTGGTTGCGTGGGTGCTTTTGACCGGGTCGCTGTTGCGGGCGGAGGCACCCACGGTGGAAGCGGTCAATGCGAGCTTTGGCGGAGAGTTGTTCAGTGGGGTGAGTTTGTGGGAGGAGGACGCGGACCGGGTGGCTCGTAGGCTGGGGTGGCCGGGGGAAAGCCGCACGGCGACCCAGGCCAGTTATCGGCTTTACCCAAGCGAAGGGCATCGGCATTGGGGAGCCAGGCCGTATTCGCTGGCGCTCTATGCGTTGGGGGACCGACCTGAGCGGCTGTCGATGGTGTTCGCGAACAAGGGAGACCTTGACCAAGTCCAAGCGGTGAGGAGGCGGGCGGCGGAGCTGGAGGATGCCCGACCGGCGGAGCGACGGGAGGTGGAGCGCCAACGCAAGGGACTGGGGAAAGAGTTAGCTGGGGCGATTGCGGCGGATGGGGAGGAGATTCGGTCCGCGTTGACGGCCCTGTTTGGAAACCCGAAACGAGAGTCGATCGGAAGTTCATCGGTAACCCGCGAGCGGGTGGAGCGATGGGATTGGGGCGAGCATGCGTTTATTTTGTCGGTGCAGGATGGGGAGTATACGGCCTTGAGGATTCAGCCGACGGAGGCGGCGGATGCCAGGGGGCGGTTGGAACGGACGCATCGGGTGGACTTGCTGCGCCAGACGGCGGACAATGTGGTGCGGCGACCGAACGGCGATGTGATCATCTCGAACATTCCGATGGTGAATCAGGGGCCGAAGGGTTATTGCGTGCCGGCGACTTGGGAGCGCTATTTGCGTTATGTGGGGTTGCCGGCGGATATGTATTTGTTGGCCATGGCAGGCAATACGCAGCCGGGCGGAGGGAGCTCGGTGGCGGCGATGACGGCGGCGGCGGAGGCGTTTATGCGGCGGGCGGGGCGGAGGAGCGAGCGGCTCGGGGCGTCGTTGGAGATTCGGGATTTGGCCCGGACTTTGGACCAGGGTTTGCCGATCATGTGGATGATGATGACGTTGGAGGATCACTCCTTGTCTCTGACGGAGAGGGCCGAGTTGCGGAGGGGAGTTGAAGATTGGGAGGAATATCGGCAGCAGTTGGAACGCTACCGCTTGGAAGCGCGCAATTTGCAGCGGGACCTGGACCGGAGCCATGTGTGCATGATCATCGGTTACAACGCCGGGACGGGCGAATTGGCAACTTCAGACTCCTGGGGTCCGGCTTATGAGGAGCGGTGGATGACGGTGGAGGAGGCTCGAGCGATCTCGCTGGGGGATCTCCGGATTGTCCGCTAGATGGGTTGATGGACACGAGCAACTCGTTTGCGGGGCGGCATGCCGACTATGCCTTCTTTTTGGCACACACGGATGAGCCGGTCCGGTGCCGATCGGTGCTGTTGAGGGCGTTGGAGGGAGTGCCGCCCGGTCGGGTGCGTTGGCTTGATTTTGGTTGCGGTGGGGGCGAGTTTTTGGAGGGCGTTCTGCGCGGCTGGAACCGGAAGGCCGACGAGGTCTCGCTGACGCTGGTGGATGTGGATGAGGCGGCGCGAACGGGAGCCGTTCGGCGGTTGGCGCCGTGGGCTGGTTCAGTGACAGCGGGGGAGACGGTGCCGGGTGAAGGACGGTTCGAGGTGGTGACGTCCAATCATGCGCTGTATTACGTGGAGAATTTATCCGAGACGTTGGATGGGTTGGTTCGGGGGTTGTCGGAGGGAGGTCTGGGGGTGTGGACCTTGGGAGGGTGTGGCAATCAGCTTTGTCGGTTGTGGTTGGCGATGTTCGAGGAGGCGGGGGAGCGGCTACCGTTTTATTTGGCGGAGGATGTGGGCCGGTGGTTGGCGGCCTCGGACCTGGAGTGGCGGGAGGAGCCGGTGGGATCGGTGCTCCGGTTTCCGGACACGCGGATCAACCGGGCGCGGGTGGCGCGGTTTCTTTTTGGGCCGAGATTGGAGCGGTTCGGCTTGGAGCGGGTGCAGGAGGCTTTCGGGGCCTGGCAGTCGGGGGAGGAGATTGTGATGGAGAGCCAGGACGCGTGCTTTGTGGTGGGAGGCGGGTGAGGGCGGGTTAGGTTTTGGCGCTGGTGATGTAGCGTTCATACATGACGGCGACCTGGGCGCGGCGGTCGACGCCCAGTTTGTTCATGGCGTTGGAGAGGTAGTTTTTGACGGTTTTGGGGCTGAGGTTGAGCTCGGCGGCGATTTCTTTGTTGGTTTTACCTTCGGCAACGCCGGCCACGACCCGTTTTTCCTGGGCGGCGAGCCCTTCGATGCCGACGAGGGGGCCGGAGCGGGAGCTGGTTGAGTCGAGGGCGGGTTTGTTTTTGATGGAGCTAAAGAGGTGACCGGTCATGGAGGGGTCGAGGACGGACTCGCCGACATGGACTCGGCGAATGGCATCGGCGAGAAATTCGGCATCGACGCTTTTGAGGATGAAACCTTTGGCACCGGAAAAGACGGCGCGCTCGAGATTCTCGTCATCGCCAAAGGAGGTGAGGACGATCACGGCGGGCTGGGGGCGGAGGGTTTGAAGCTGATCGCAGACGCGGAAGCCATCGATGCCGGGCATGCGGAGATCGAGGAGGACGACGTCGGGCGCGATTTTGGGGATTTGGGCGAGGGCTTGTTCGCCCGAGGCGGCGTTGCCGCAGAGTTTGATGTCGGGGTGGTCTTCGAGAAGGCTGGCAAGGCCGGTGCGGACCATGGCGTGGTCGTCGACGATGTAAACGCGGATGGGTGAGGATTTGCCGTGGCTGGTTTTGGTCATAGATCGGGGTTGCGGGGAAGGTTCACGGTGATGCGGGTGCCTTGACCCGGCGTAGATTGGAGGTGGAAAGAACCGCGGAGTTCTTCAGCCCGGCGCCGCATGTTCTCCAGGCCGTAACCGCTCTCACGGCCGGGAGCGATCCCGCAGCCATCGTCGGCAACGGTTAGATGATAGGACTCGGGGGTGGCGCGGAAATCGATGCGAAGTTCAGAAGCGTCCGCGTGTTTAAGGACGTTGGAACAGGCTTCGTTGATGATTCGGATGAGGTGAAAACCTTGAGCCGGAGAGAGGCTGGCCAAGGCATCTCGATCGATGGAAGCTTCCACATCGAGGAGGCCGGTTTCGCGCATGCGGGTGAGGATGTTGCGGATGGCCTGCCAGGTGTGGTCGGAGGGGCCGGGTTTGTCGCCGATGGAGTTGAGAAAAAGGCGGAGATTGTGCATGGCTTGTTCGACGTCGCCGATGGTGCCTTCGATGGAGGCTCGGGCATGGTCCGGGTGATGTTGGAAGGCCTTCTTGGCCCAGGCCAATCGGAGCCCGATGCCGTAGAGGGATTGGATGACGTTGTCGTGGATCTCGCGAGCGATGAGTTCTTTCTCGTGATTGAGGCCAATGATTTTTTCTTGGGCGGCGAGCCGGGCGGTCATTTCTTGGGTCAGGGCCTGGGCTTGGGTGAAGTGATTGGCCAGGAGGCGGGCGAGCACGCCGAACTCGGACTGTTGAGTGAGCAAGGGGGCCAGACCCTCGGCGGAGTGGTTTTGAACGGCGCGAATGAGGCGGTGGAGCGGACTGACGATCCAAAACTGGAGGGAGAGCAGGAGCACCAGGAAGAGCACCGAGCCAAAGACGGTGAGCGACTGGGCCTGGAACCGGGTAGCGTTTTGCAGGCTGAGGAAGAGAGGAGACGTGGTCTGGGCGACAAGAAAGGCGGCTGGGTTTCCATCGGGTGATGGTAACGGGATGACGCCAACCATGAGGGCTTCTTCTGGAGAGGGCGCAGGTAGAGGGAGATCGGGCGGCAGAATCGTCGGGGCAGCGAAGGGAAGGGCCTGAATGCCCGCAAGCTGGGCTTGGTCCCACACCCGGCCAACGACCAACCAGCCAAACGGAGGTCCGGAACGGTCCAGGTCGGCCTGTGGATGGACGGGTTCGATACAAAATTCGATGAGGTCATGGCCGTGTCGGGAGAAGAAGATCCGTTGGCCGGAGGGGGAGGCAAACTCGGTTAGGGTGTGCAGCCAGGCCGGTGGTTCTGGGGTTTGGTTGGGAGGTAGGATGGTGAACTGAGGGGTGCCTTCCGGGTTGAGGACGATGACCAGGTCGATTCCGAAGGTTTGGAGGGAGGCGGGGCTAAGAGATTGCTCCAGA
>JBDNCR010000205.1:0-4336 GCA_046719555.1 Verrucomicrobiia bacterium
TTTCTGGTCAAACGACTAACCAAATTAAAAAGCTGGCTTCGCCAAGGCCACCGCGCCCTCAACAACCTCCACCGTTTCCTCAAGCTCACCCCATGAAAAGCGTCCTCATTGTTGGAGGCGGGATTGTCGGTCTGGCGACCGCCTTTAAACTCCGGCTGGCCCGGCCCAAGACCCAGGTGGTTCTCTTGGAAAAGGAACTGACCGTTGGCAGCCATCAATCCACTCATAACAGCGGGGTTCTCCATTGCGGTCTCTACTACAAGCCAGGCTCAGCCAAGGCTCGGCTCGCCGTCTCAGGCATCCGCCAACTGACCGCCTTCTGCCAGAAACACAACATCGCGCACGAAATCTGTGGAAAGCTGGTCATCGCCGTCACCCCTGAAGAGATCCCCCGACTCCGAAACCTCCAAGAACGGGGAACAGCCAATGGCCTCGCCGGCCTTCGCTGGCTCGAAGGAGATGCCCTCCGGGAAATCGAGCCCCACGCCGCAGGTCGGGCTGCCCTTCACGTCCCCGAGGAAGGCATCGTTGATTATCGCGCGGTTTGCGATGAGCTCCACCGGCAGATCATCCACCTGGGTGGCCAGGTCGTTACCGGTGCAAAGGTTACCGCCATTCACCGCTCCAGCACCACTTGGAACATCAGCTCAACCGCCGGAGACTTCTCCTCAGTCTTTCTCATCAATACGGCTGGACTTCACTGTGACCGAATCAGCCGCCTCGCCGGACAAAAACCCGATATCCAGATCGTTCCCTTCCGGGGAGAATACTTTAAAATTAAACCCGAACGTCAACATCTCGTCCGTCATCTGATTTACCCTGTGCCGGATCCAACCTACCCTTTTTTGGGCGTCCATTTCACCCGCCTGATTCACGGGGGCATCGAGGCCGGTCCCAACGCCGTTCTTGCCGCCGGACGTGAAGCCTACCGAAAAACGCAGCTCAACCTCCCTGACCTCCTCGAAAGCCTCTCCTTTCCTGGTCTTTGGAGGTTCATCAGCCGGCACCCGCGCATGTGCTGGGACGAGTTTCACCGCTCCATGAGCCGCAACCTTTTTGCCCAGTCTCTCCAACGCCTCGTTCCAGACTTGCGCGAATCCGATCTCGAACCCGGCGGGGCTGGTATCCGGGCCCAGGCAATGGGAACCGACGGCACCCTCATCCAAGATTTTGACATCCTTCAAACCAAGCACGCCCTTCACCTTCTCAACGCCCCAAGTCCAGCCGCCACTGCCTCCCTTGCCATTGCTGACGAACTGGTTAACCAACTGCCAATTCACAACTAAACCTTTGCCTTCGACCTCAACAACCTCCACCGTTTTCTCAAGCTCACCCCATGAAAACCCGGCTCAAAAAGGGCTCCAAAACCCTTGCCCCCCTCCTTCGCTACTGGAACATCATCTGGTTCAAAACCTATGCCAACCTCAAGGGTGAAATCGAGAAAACCTACCTCGGCTGCCTTTGGTGGATTGTTGAACCCCTTCTCTACACCGCCGCCTTCTACACCATCTTCACCCACATCCTCCACATTCGCACCGAAGACTTCGTTGTTTTTCTCCTCATCGGCATGGTCGCCTACGGTTTTTTTTCCAACGGCATCAACAATTGTGCCTCGGCGATTCCCAATCACGCCGGCATCCTCCAACAGGTCTACCTGCCCAAGTTTGTCCTCGTCTTCATCGCCATCGCCAATATCACCTGGAAATACCTCTTCTCCCTCCTGGCCCTGATCCCTCTCCTTTGGATTCTCGGGCATCCACCCAACCTCACCTATCTCGCCCTACCTGTCGTCTTTCTCCTTCAGCTCACCTCGGTCATCTGCCTCAGCCTGCCCCTGGCTGCCCTGGTACCCTACTTCCTCGACGCCCGCACGGTCATCAGCACGGTCATGACCTTCGGCCTCTGGTTTTCCGGGGTGTTTTACACCGTTGACAAGGTTCCTGAACACCTCCGCTGGCTCTTCTACCTCAACCCAGCCTCGGTCATTATCGAAGCCTACCGCGACATCCTCATCCGTGGCCTCTGGCCATCCCCCCTTCACTTCCCCGGTCTTCTAATCGTATCCGCAGTCTTCGCCCTGGTGGGCATCTTCTTTCTGGCTCGCATTGATCGACAGGTCACCAAACGGAATTTCTAAATGTCCAAGCCTCTCCTCCACCTCCAAAACGCTGGCGTTCGCTACCGCCTGCGCCGTCCGGTCCATGGTAGTAAAGAATTCTGGGCCATCCGTGACGTCTCCCTTGATCTCTATCAAGGGGAGACCCTCGGCATCATCGGCTCCAACGGGGCCGGGAAAAGCACCCTCATGCGCCTTCTGGCCGGCATCATCAGCCCCGACCGCGGCTTGCTCCGTCGTCAACGCGGCCTGCGGGTCGTCCTTCTCGCCCTTGGCACCGGCTTTGAAGGGCCCCTCACCGGACGCGAGAATGCCATCCTCAGTGGCATGCTTCTCGGCCTTCATCGGCACACCATTGAAAAACGAATTCCCAAAATCATCGAGTTCTCCGGCCTGGGCGAGTTCATCGACCAACCCCTCTACACCTACTCTTCCGGGATGGTTGCCCGCCTTGGCTTCTCCGTCGCCATGGAAGTCAATCCCGACATCCTCCTGCTCGACGAGGTCATGGGGGTAGGCGACATCAATTTTGCCGAGAAATCCGCCGCTGCCCTCAGGGAAAAGATTCAATCTGACATGACCGTCGCCCTCATTTCCCACGACCCCCGGACCATTCTCAATCTCTGCACCCGTGCCACCTGGATTCACCAGGGCAAAACCCAGGCCCACGGCACGGTCGAACAAATCGCCACCCTCTACGAAGACTTCGTTCACGGCAAACTTCCCCTCCCGGTTCCTTGAAACACTTCAAGCTTCCGTTCCTCCCGGGCCCCTCCTATTCCTCTTTCCTCTATGCACACCCCTATCCTTGTCATCGGTAGCAACTCCATCTCAGGAGCTTTTTTTATCCGCCATTGCCTCCGCGCCGGGCACCAAGTCATCGGCTTCAGTCGCTCTCCCGAACTTGCCCCCTGCTTCCTTCCCTACCGCTGGCTCGAGTCCACCGCACTTGCCCGTTTCTCCTTTGAACAGATGGACCTCAATCACCACCTCGACCACTTCCTTAATCACGCCGAGGCCACCCGGGCCGAATTGGTTGTGAATTTTGCCGCCCAAAGCATGGTGGCCGAGAGCTGGGCCAACCCGGACCACTGGTATCAAACCAACGTGGTGGCCAACGTCCGCCTTCATGAAGGGCTGCGCAAGCTTCCTTCTCTCAAAAAATACGTCCACATCTCGACCCCCGAAGTTTATGGCTCATGCTCCGGCAACGTCACCGAAGACCAACCCTTTAACCCCAGCACCCCCTACGCCGCCTCCCGAGCCGCGGCCGATCTCCACCTCATGACCTTTTTCAAACAATATCACTTTCCCGTGGTCTTTACTCGAGCCGCCAATGTCTACGGTCCTGGCCAGCAACTCTATCGAATCATTCCCCGCACCATCCTCGCCGTCCTTCTTGGCGAAAAGCTCCAGCTCCACGGAGGCGGTCACTCCGTCCGCGCCTTCATCCATCTGGATGATGTCGCCGATGCGACCTATCGCGTGATGCAACAAGGTCAGCCCGGGCAGGCCTATCATATTTCAACCGACCGCTTCATCTCCATCCGTGACCTGGTCATGATGATCTGTGAGCGTATGGGCGCTTCCTTCGAAGCATGCGTCGACATCGTCGGGGACCGGCCCGGGAAAGATGCCGCCTACCTCCTCGACAGCACCCGATGCCGCCGTGACCTGGGCTGGACCGACACCGTCTCCCTGGAGCAAGGCATTGACGAAGTTATCGCGTGGGCCCGGCAATGGCTCGCCGAAATCCAGAAACATCCTCTCCGTTATATCCACAAACCCTAATTTATGTTCTCCCACAAAATCCTCCCCTTCAACGCTGCGCCGGCCATCTTCGATAAACTCCGCGCCGAGAAAAAAACCATTGTTCAGTGTCATGGGACTTTTGACCTCGTCCACCCCGGCCATATCTACCACCTCGAAGAAGCCAAAGCTCTCGGTGACATTCTCGTCGTCACCCTCACCGCCGAAGCCTTCGTTAATAAGGGGCCCGGACGCCCCTATTTCAACGACGCCATGCGCTCCAAAAACCTCTCGGCCCTCGGCTGCGTTGATTATGTCATTGTTGTCCCTCACCCTGCCGCAGTTGAAGCCATTGAATGCGTTAAACCTCACATCTACTGCAAAGGCACCGAATACGAGACCCCCTCCAACGATGTCACCGGCAACATCCATGATGACGTTGCCACCGTCGAAAAATTCGGGGGGCAAGTC
>JBDNCR010000206.1:0-4332 GCA_046719555.1 Verrucomicrobiia bacterium
CAGCCTCCGGGGGAACTTCGACCCCATGGGCGTTCACACCGGCGACTCCATCACCGTCGCCCCCGCCCAAACCCTCACCGACAAAGAATTCCAACGCATGCGCGACGCCTCCTTCGCCGTCATCCGCGAAATCGGCGTCGAAACCGGCGGCTCCAACATCCAATTCTCCATCAACCCCGCCGACGGACGCATGGTCGTCATCGAAATGAACCCCCGCGTCTCCCGCTCCTCCGCCCTCGCCTCCAAAGCCACCGGCTTCCCCATCGCCAAAGTCGCCGCCAAACTCGCCGTCGGCTACACCCTCGACGAACTCAAAAACGACATCACCCAAACCACCCCCGCCTCCTTCGAACCCACCATCGACTACGTCGTCACCAAAATCCCCCGCTTCACCTTCGAAAAATTCCCCGGCGCCTCCGACACCCTCACCTCGCAAATGAAATCCGTCGGCGAAGCCATGGCCATCGGACGCACCTTCAAAGAATCCTTCCAAAAAGCCATCCGCTCCCTCGACCTCAAAGGCAAAGAAGGCACCCTCGCCCTCGGCACCCCCTCTTCCCGCGAACCCGAAGATCTCCTCAAGGCCAAACTCCGCACCCCCAACCCCCAACGCGTCTGGTTCGTCACCCACGCCCTCCAATGCGGCATGTCCGTCCAGGAAATCCACCAACTCACCGCCATCGACCCCTGGTTCCTCGAAAACCTCGCCCAACTCCAAGCCGCCGCCCTCCAAATCGAACGCGACGCCGCCAACCCCCAAGCCTGGCCCCACACCCTCGCCCACGCCAAATCCCTCGGCTTCTCCGACCGCCAAATCGCCGCCCTCACCGGCCAAACCGAAGAAACCATCCGCGCCCAACGCCACCAACTCCAGCTCCACCCCTCCTTCCGCCTCGTCGACACCTGCGCCGCCGAATTCGAAGCCTCCACCCCCTACTTCTACTCCACCTACGACCGCGACGACAACGAAACTCGCCGCACCGGCCGGGAGAAAATCATCATCCTCGGCGGCGGCCCCAACCGCATCGGCCAAGGCATCGAATTCGACTACTGCTGCGTCCACGCCTCCCTCGCCCTCCGCCAGGTCGGCTTCGAGACCATCATGGTCAACTCCAACCCCGAAACCGTCTCCACCGACTACGACATCTCCGACAAACTCTACTTCGAACCTCTCACCGTCGAAGACGTCCTCAACATCTACCGAGCCGAATCCCTCGACGGCCCCGTTCGCGGCGTCATCGTCCAATTCGGCGGCCAAACCCCCCTCAACCTCGCCGCCGGCCTCCAAGCCGCCGGCGTCCCCATCATCGGCACCTCCGTCGACGCCATCGCCCGGGCCGAAGACCGCAAACTCTTCCAACAAATGCTCGCCAAACTCGGCCTGCGCCAACCCCCCAACGCCACCGCCACCACCCTCCACGAAGCCCTCCAGGGAGCCGCCTCCGTCGGCTACCCCGTCCTCATGCGCCCCTCCTTCGTCCTCGGCGGACGCGCCATGAAAATCGTTTACTCCGACGACGAACTCAAAACCTACATGACCGAATCGGTCGAAATCTCCCCCGACCGTCCCGTCCTCCTCGACCGCTTCCTCGACGACGCCATCGAAGTCGACGTCGATTGCATCGCCGACGGCACCCACTCCGTCATCGGCGCCGTCATGGAACACATCGAACAAGCCGGCGTCCACTCCGGCGACTCCGCCTGCGTCATCCCCCCCCACTCCCTCCCCCAAACCGTCCAAGAAGAAATCCGCCAAGCCACCCGCGCCATGGCCCGGGAACTCGGCGTCCGTGGCCTCATGAACGTCCAATTCGCCGTCAAAGACCACACCGTCTACGTCCTCGAAGTCAACCCCCGCGCCTCCCGCACCGTCCCCTTCGTCAGCAAAACCATCGGCATCCCCCTCGCCAAACTCGCCGCCCGCATCATGGCCGGCGAAACCCTCGCCTCCACCGGATTCACCTCCGAAATCCAACCCCGCCACTTCGCCGTCAAAGAAGCCGTCTTCCCCTTCACCAAATTCCTCGGCGTTGACATCCTCCTCGGCCCCGAAATGAAATCCACCGGCGAAGTCATGGGCATCGGCCCCGACCCCGGCATCGCCTACGCCAAAACCCAACTCGCCGCCGGTCCCGCCCTCCCCACCTCCGGCCAAGTCTTCATCTCCGTCCGCGACGCCGACAAACCCGCCGCCGCCCGCCTCGCCCAAAACCTCCTCAACCTCGGCTTCTCCCTCTGCGCCTCCTCCGGCACCGCCGCCGTCCTCTCCGCCCACGGCCTGCCCGTCACCCCCCTCCTCAAAATCGCCGAAGGTCGCCCCAACGTCATCGACCTCCTCAAAAACCGCGAAATCGCCCTCGTCATCAACACCCCTGCCGGCCCCACCGCCCGCGCCGACGAAGTCACCATCCGCACCACCGCCCTCTACCAAAAAGTCCCCGTCATGACCACCCTCGCCGCCGCCGAAGCCTCCGTCCTCGGCATCGCCGCCCTCCGACGCGAAGGACTCACCGTCAAAGCCTTGCAGGACTACCACTCCTGACCCATGCTTCCTGGCTCGCCCATGAGCATGCCCTGCCACTCCAAATACCAGCCCCTCCCCCGCCTCCACCTCCCCGACCGCACCTGGCCCGACCGCACCCTCTCCCACCCCCCCATCTGGTGCAGCGTCGACCTCCGCGATGGCAACCAAGCCCTCGCCGACCCCATGTCCGTCGCCGAAAAACTCGACATGTTCGACCTCCTCGTCTCCCTCGGCTTCAAAGAAATCGAGGTCGGCTTCCCCTCCGCCTCCCAAATCGAGTTCGACTTCACCCGCCGCCTCATCACCGAAAACCGCATCCCGCCCGACGTCTGGATCCAAGTCCTCGTCCAATGCCGCGAAGACCTCATCGATCGCACCATCCAATCCCTCCAAGGCGCCCACCGCGCCATCATCCACATCTACAACTCCACCTCACCCCTCCAACGTCGCGTCGTCTTTAACCAGGATAAAAACGGCATCCGCGACATCGCCATCCACGGCGTCTCCTGGGTCAAATCCAAACTTCACCACCTCCCCAACACCCAAATCCGCCTCGAATACTCCCCCGAAAGCTTCTCCGCCACCGAAACCGACTTCGCCCTCGACGTCTGCCTCGCCGTCGCCGACATCTGGCAACCCTCCCCCAACAACCCCATCATCTTCAACCTCCCCGCCACCGTCGAATACCACACCCCCAACGTCCACGCCGACCAAATCGAATGGTTCTGCCGCCACCTCCCCCAGCGCGACACCGTCCTCGTCAGCCTCCACACCCATAACGATCGCGGCACCGGCGTCGCCGCCACCGAACTCGGCCTCCTCGCCGGAGCCGACCGCGTCGAAGGCACCCTCTTCGGCAACGGCGAACGCACCGGCAACCTCGACATCATCACCGTCGCCCTCAACCTCCTCATGCACGGCATCGACCCCGGCCTCGACCTCCACGACCTCCCCGCCATCCGCCGCACCTACGAACGCTGCACCCGCATGACCGTCCACCCCCGCCACCCCTACGGAGGCGACCTCGTCTTCACCGCCTTCTCTGGCTCCCACCAAGACGCCATCAACAAAGGCTTCAAACACATGGAGAACAAAGCCGCCTCCGGAGGCGATTCCCTCTGGGAGGTCCCCTACATCCCCATCGACCCCCGCGACATCGGACGCACCTACGACGCCATCATCCGCATCAACACCCAATCCGGCAAAGGCGGCGTCGCCTACCTCATGCGCACCGAATTCGGCTACCACCTCCCCAAATCCATGCACCGCGAAGTCGGCAAACTCATCAACGACCTCGCCGACCAACTCGGCCGTGAAGTCACCCTCCCCGAAATCCATCAAGCCTTCCGCACCGAATTCCTCGACCGCGCCCACCCCCTCGCCCTCGTCCGCTTCTTCGCCCAACGCGCCCGAGACTCCGACCTCGTCTCCTGCGAAGCCGAACTCACCCACCTCGGCCAACCCCTCACCCTCCACGGCACCGGTAATGGCCCCCTCGCCGCCCTCGTCCACGCCCTCCGCGACGCCCAAATCGCCCAATTCGACATCCACGAATTCTCCGAACACTCCCTCGGCACCGGCGCTGAAGCCCGCGCCGTCGCCTACATTGAAATCGAAGGTTCCTCCGGTCGCCGCCTCTACGGCGCTGGCGAAGACACCAACATCGAAATCGCCTCCGTCAAAGCCCTCCTCTCCGCCCTCAACCGGCTCCTCACCTCCCCCTAAACCCCTCCCCCGCCCCGCCCTCTCCCACCCCACCCATGCCTCGCCTCCTCCACGCCCTTCTCCACCCCCCGCCCCGCCCCCTC
>JBDNCR010000207.1:0-4332 GCA_046719555.1 Verrucomicrobiia bacterium
TCCAAGCCCGCGCCTGGCCCGACACCTCCCGCTCCGTCACCCAAGACCTCCTCCGCGAACTCCTCGCCCGCCTCCGTTTCCTCCTCAACGTCGGCCTCGGTTACCTCACCCTTAACCGCGAAACCCACACCCTCTCCGGCGGAGAAGCCCAGCGCATCCGCCTCGCCACCCAAATCGGCTCCGGCCTTACCGGCGTCCTCTACGTCCTCGATGAACCCTCCATCGGCCTCCACCAACACGACAACGCCAACCTCCTCCAAACCCTCCGCCACCTCCGCGACCAAGGCAACACCGTCATCGTCGTCGAACACGATGAAGAAACCATCCGCACCGCCGACCACGTCATCGACCTCGGCCCTGGCGCCGGAGAACGGGGCGGTCGCGTCGTCGCCCAGGGCACTCCCGCTCAAATCATCGCCCATCCCCAATCCGTCACCGGCCCCTTCCTCCGCTCCCCCCTGGCCATCCCACCCCCCAAACAACGAAAATCGCCAGACGGACGGTGGCTCCGCATCATCGGTGCCCGAGCCAACAACCTCCGCAACCTCACCGTCTCCTTCCCCATCGGCCTCTTCACCGCCGTCACCGGCGTCAGCGGCTCCGGAAAAAGCACCCTCGTCAAAGACATTCTCGCCCGCGCCCTCAGCCGCAGCCTTCACGGCACCAAAGACAAACCCGGCCCCCACGATCGCATCGAAGGCCTCGACAACTTCGACAAAATCATCGAAATCGACCAAAGCCCCCTCGGCCGCACCCCCCGTTCCAACCCCCTCACCTACACCGGCGCCTTCAACGCCATCCGTGACCTCTTCGCCAACCTCCCCGCCTCCCGCATCCGGGGCTACACCCCCGCACGCTTCAGCTTCAACACCCCCGGCGGACGCTGCGAACATTGCCAAGGCGACGGCCTCCGCCGGGTCGAAATGCACTTCCTCCCCGACATCTTCGTCCCCTGCGAAGTCTGCAAAGGTCAACGCTTCAACCGCGAAACCCTCGAAGTCACCTACAAAGGCCACTCCATCGCCGACATCCTCAACCTCACCGTCGATGCCGCCCTCCCCCTCTTCCGCACCACCCCAACCGTCGGCGACAAACTCGAAACCTTGGCCCGGGTCGGCCTCGGCTACCTCCGCCTGGGCCAACCCGCCACCACCCTCTCCGGCGGAGAAGCCCAACGCATCAAACTCGCTACCGAACTCTCCCGCCGAGCCACCGGTCGCACCTGCTTCATCCTCGACGAACCCACCACCGGCCTCCACTTTATCGATATCGAACAACTCCTTCCCATCCTCTTCGAACTCCGTAACCAAGGCAACACCGTCATCGTGATCGAACACCAAATCGACCTCATCCGCGCTGCCGACCACATCATCGACCTCGGGCCCGGCGGCGGTCTCCACGGCGGCACCCTCGTCGCCACGGGCACCCCGGAAGACCTCGCCACCCACCCCACCAGCCTCACCGCTGCCTACCTCAACCCAACCCACTCCTCTCCCCGCCACCCCACCGCCCTCGCCCACTCCGCACCGTGAAACCCTGCCTCCTGCTCCCTCTCCTCCTCCTGGCCACCATCACCCTCCTGCCAGCTCAACTCCCCAACCCCTTTGTCTCCGAAGAAAAACGGGCTCAAACCCTCGCCGAACGTGCCTTCCAAGACGCCCTCTACGACGTCGCCCGGTCCAAACTCGACACCTTCCTCCAAACCTATCCGAACAGCCCGGCCGTCCCTCAAATCCGCTGGCTCTATGGCCAGGCCCTCCTCTTCACCGGAGAACGCGAACAAGCCCTCGCCATCTTCTCCAACCCACCCCCCCAAACCCCGCCCGATCTCGCCGCCTCCTACGCCCTCTGGGTCGCTGAAACCCTCGCCGCCCAAGAAAAATGGGCGCAAGCCGAAACCGCCTTCCGCTCCTGGCTCCAAAACCATCCCAACCACGAACATCACACCCGAGCCCGCACCAGCCTCGCCCTCACCCTCTTCCGCCAAGATAAACTCGACCCAGCCCTCGCCCTCCTGAACGACATCCGCCTCACCGACCTCCGCGATCCCCACGCCCAACGCGCCGCCCTCCTCCAAGTCCGCATCCTTCTCGCCGCCGAAAAAACGCGGGAAGCCGACGAACTCCTCACCGAACTCAGCCGCGCCCGGCCGGCACCCCCGGCCTCCTTCGAAACCGCCTACTGGTCCGCCGAACTCGCCCGCGCCCGGGGCGATCTCCCCGCGGCACGCACCATCCTCACCCGCCTCGTCAACGACCCCCGCGCCTCCCCTCGCGACCTCGTCGCCCAAGCCCACTTCCTTCTCGGCCGCCTTGAACTCGACGCTGGCGAAACCCGAAACGCTGCCGAATCCTTCCGCAAAGCCTTCACCACCGCCTACGACCCCGCCACCATCCAACCCGCCCTCGCCCGCTTCCTCGAAACCCAAAAACAACTCGGCGACCTCACCGCCGGAGCCCTCGTCGTTCGCGAATTCACCAGCACCCGCACCCTCGCCGCCCCCCTCGGCCACTTTGCCACCGCCAAATTCTTTGCCGACGACGGCAACCTCGATGCAGCCCTCCTCGAACTCGACACCCTCACCAAATCCTTCCCCAACTCCGAATGGATCGGACCCGCACGTCTCCTCACCGCCGACATCCTGCGCCGCAAAGGCAAACGGTCCGAAGCCACCGCCCTCCTCGACTCCATCCTCTCCAGCCAACCCGGCTCCCCCCTCGCCCACTCCGCTGCCCTCCAACTCGCCGCCCTTCACCTCGAAGACAACCGCCCCGAAGACGCTGCGGCCCTCTTCCTCACGGCGGCCCAAACCTCCGAACCCGCCCAGGCCGAACGGGCCCTCACCCAAGCCCTCTCCAGCTTCGCCCGGGCCGGCCGCCTCGACGCCTTCCTCAACACCGAAACCCAACTCCGCCAGCGCTTCCCCAAAAGCCGTCACCTCCAAACCGCCGCCTTTGACAAAGCCCGACTTCTCGAAGCCTCCGGCCAAACCGAAGAAGCGCGTCGCCTCCTCACCGAACTCGCCCGCCAGGCCGAACCCTCCAGCCCCGCCGCCGCCACCGCCACCCTCAACCTCGCCTTCAGCCTCTTTCGCGACGGCGACTATCCCGCCGCGGAAGCGCGCCTCGAAGATTTCCTCGCCCGATTCCCCAACCGCCCGGAGGCCCCCGAAGCCCGTTTCTGGCTCATCCAAGCCAAATCCCTCAAAGGCGACCTGAACGCTGCCGCCGAACGCACCGCCCTCCAAGCCCTCCTCAAAGAACTCGGCACCAGCCCCCTCGCCCCTCAAGTCGCCTATCAAATCGGCCAATCCCTCTTCAACGAACAAAACTACGGCGACGCCCAACGCCAATTTCAATTCGTCGCCGAATCCTTCCCCAACTCCCCCCTCGCCGACCAAGCCATCTACCTCGCCGCTCGCTCCGCCCTCAACCTCGGCAACCACAGCGAAGCCATCACCATCCTCGAACGCATCAAACCCGATTCCCCAACCAAAAACGAAGCCCGCCTCGCCCAAATCCGCGCCTACCTCCTCCAAGGCAAACCCGAACCCGCCGTCGCCCTCGCCGACGCCCTCCTCCGCGCCAACCCCCAAGGCTTTGCCTTCTCCGAAGCCCACCTCCGTCGCACCAACGCCCTCCTCGCCCTCGCCGACCTCAAAGCCTCCGACGAACCCCTCTCCCGCGCCCTCGACTCCCTCGCCGCTGTCCTCGCCTCACCCGATGCCACCGTGGCCCACCGCAACGAAGCCGGCACCCTGCGCGGAGAAATTCTCCTCCGACAGAAAAAAACCTCAGAAGCCCTTGAAGCCTTCCTCGACGTCGTCTACGGCCGCCTCTTCGACCAATCCACCGGCAACGCCCAACCCGAATACTTCTGGTTCATCCGAGCCGGCACCCAAGCCGCACGCATCAAACTCGAACAAGACGATCCCCGCGGCGCCGTCGCCATCTACCGGATCCTCGAACGCCTCGGCGGCCCAAGCCGCAAAGTCTTTCGCGACACCATCGACGACCTCCGCTCCCGCCACTTCATCTGGGAAGACTCCTGACCACTCCCCCGCCCCCTACGCCAACGCCCGCCGGACCGCCTCCACCGTCCGATCCACCGCCCCCTCATCATGGGCCAGCGACAAAAAACACGCCTCAAACTGCGACGGCGGAAAGTACACCCCCTCCTCCAGCAACGCATGAAAAAAGGCCGCGAATCGGGCCAAATCACTCCCCTTCGCCTCGGTGAGGTTCCGCACCGGTCCCTCCCGGAAAAAAAGACAAAACATCGACCCCACCCGATTCCACGTCCAAGGCACGCCCCGCTCCGCCAACACCGCCC
>JBDNCR010000208.1:0-4310 GCA_046719555.1 Verrucomicrobiia bacterium
AAAAGTCATATCGACGTTCAGCAGTTGGTTAAACGTCTCATCATGCCCATGAAGCGGAATACTAACCATCGCCAACAGCCGCTCCTCCGCCTCCGAAAGAATGTGCGGCTTTGCCCGCCGCAACAGGCTCAGCCGGGTCCGCCACGGAGCAAGTTTCTCCTCAGCAACAAACCCCTGATAACGATCCTCCGGAATCGCCAGAATCTCCGGAGTCAGGAACGCCGCCGTCTCCGCCGCCAAGGTGAAGGTCTGGTGAAGGCGGGCCTCCCGATCCAAAAACTCGTGATTCGATGAATCCTCGGCGGTCTGCAACATCGCGTAATGCCGGAGCCGCTCCCCCAGCAAATCCAGCTCCTTGTCAAACTCCAGACATTTCAAGAGTTGGTCTGCCGACTCAGCCAAGGTCCCCTTAAACTGAAGGTAGCCCGGATACCGCTCCTGATACTCCTTCAACCCCGCCTCCCAGGCGGCAGAATCTGGAAAAAGACGGGTTAAATCCCAAGTATCCGCCACGGAAACTTCCGAACGGAGAGGGACCTTCTTTGCGGCAGCTGCATGACTCATAAAGTTTCGACGGATAGACCATTCCCCATCCAATGGCAACTCCAGCAGGTCCAACCCCACCGGCACACGCCCACCGCCCCTCCCATCCGTTCATCCTCCCGACCCAAAAACTCGGAACAGCGCCACGTCATCATCAAACTCCGTTCCCTGCCGTTCGCGACGGAGCACCTCCATCATCGGGTCCACCTCCAAACCACAGCTCCGGGCCACCTCCTTAAACCGGTCAAACGTGAACCAATCACCGCCCGGGCCCTTAAACTCATAGACCCCATCCGTATACAGTAAAAGCGCCGCACCCGAGGGAAAAGCAGTCGTCGCCTCCGTGAATCGACCACGAGGCAACCAGCCAATCGGCATCGCCCGAGTCGCCAATTCCTCAAGGGCACCGTCCTCCCCTGGCCTCATCAAAAGAGCCGGGGGATGCCCCGCACTGGAATAACGGAGCGTCCTCGCTCCCAAATCGATCACCCCATACCAAATCGTGAAATACTTGAGGTCATTCGCCTCCATCGGAAAGCCCGTGTTGAGCCGCTCCAACGCCCCGACTGGATCGGTGAAGGGGAAACGATCCAGCGGTGCCACCCGCAGAATATTCAATGCCGAAATCGAAAGTAAGGCCGCGCTCACCCCATGACCGCAGACATCCAGCACAAACACTGCCGCCCGCCGATCGTCAATCCAGCGGATCCCAAAGGCGTCCCCACCCAACTGCACCGAAGGCTGGTAAAACCAATCCAACCCCAGAGGCCCGTCCGCCACCTTTCCCGGAAGCAACCCCTCCACGTAGCGGGCCGCCTGCTCCAATTCATCGCGCAACCGGCGCTCACTCTCCACCAGCCGCGCCTGGGTCTCCAAAAGCCGATCTTGCAAATCAATCACCGACATCAACCCCAGCTCCCGCTCCACCATCGTCGCCAGCCGACGCAAGATCGTCCGATCCTTTTCCGAAAACGGTCGCGGCTGACAGCTCATCAGGCAGAGCGTCCCCACCTTCTCTCCACCCGGCGCCCGCACCGGATGACCCGCATAAAACCGCACCTGCTTCGGCCCGGTCACCAACGGATTATCCGCGAAACGAGCATCCGTCCGGGCATCCTCCACCACCAGCGTGTCGTCCTGCTGGATCGTGTAGTGGCAGAAGGCCACCTCTCGGCTGGTGCGACACTCTCCAAGCCCAACCTGCGACTTAAACCATTGCTCCTTCTCCTCAATCATCGCGATGTAGGCGATCGGAACCGAGAAGACCTCAACCGCCAGCCGGGTAAGCGCATCAAACCGCTCCTCCGGCCCTTGACCCCGGAGATCCAGCGACCGCAGCGCGGCCAGGCGGGCAACCTCATCCTGGCTCAACGGCATCGCTTTCACACCCCATAGCTTGGATGGAGGCTGGCACTTGGCCACCCTTTAATTTTTTTTCACCCCACCTCACCATCTCCTCCCACCCCCGCCGTCCCGCTGAATGTGGCTCACGGCTTGCTTCCACCAAAACCCTACTCTTAATTCTGTCATGGCCTCCCTCACCACTCACGTTGACGGTCTCACCCTGCCCAACCCCTTCGTCATCGCCTCCGGCCCGCCCGGAACCAACCTGAACGTCATTCGACGGGCCTTCCAAGAAGGCTGGGGTGCCGTCATCGCCAAAACCGTCAGCCTCGATGCCTCCAAAGTCATCAACGTCACCCCCCGCTACGGCAAATTAATGGCCAACGATGGGAAAGAAGTCATCGGTTGGGAAAACATCGAACTCATCAGCGACCGACCCTTCTCCATCTGGCTCGACGAATTCAAGAAGTGCAAAGATTCCCACCCCCACGGCGTTCTCATCGCCTCCATCATGGAAGAGTATTCCAAGGATGCCTGGTGCGAAATCGTGGAACGATGCCAGCAAGCCGGCGTCGATGGATTCGAACTCAACTTCTCCTGCCCCCATGGCCTCCCCGAACGAAAAATGGGCGCAGCCATGGGTCAAGATCCCGAAATCCTTTATGAAGTCTGCGGTTGGGTCATGTCCGCCGCTCGCAAACCGGTCTGGGCCAAGATGACCCCCAACATCACCCACATCGAAGACCCCGCCCGCCAAGCCCTGGCCGCTGGCTGCCACGGCGTCAGCGCCATCAACACCATCCGCAGCGTCATCGGAGTCAACCTCGACACCCTCCGTCCCGAACCCGCCGTCGAAGGCTACACCACCCCAGGCGGCTACTCCTCCAAAGCCGTCCGGCCCATCGCCCTCCGCATGTGCATGGAATTGGCCACCCTCATCCGGGATGAGTTCCCCGGCCGCAGCCTCTCCGGCATGGGCGGAGTCGAAACCGGCGAGGACGCCGCCCAATTCATCCTCCTCGGCGCCGACACCGTCCAAGTCTGCACCGGAGTCATGAAGTTCGGCTACGGCATGGTCAAATCGCTCCAGGAAAACCTCCTCGCCTTCATGGACAAACACGGCTTCCAAACACCCGCCGATTTCAAAGGCCGGAGCCTGCCCTACTTCACCACCCACGCCGAACTGGTCCGCCTCCAACAAGAGCGCAAAGCTGCCCGGGCCGCCGAAGCCTCCCGCATGATCCAAGCCGACGGAGAATGGTCCGGAGACGATTTCGTCAAACAATCTCAGGCCCTCGCCCGATAAACGCCCCGCGTCGCCTGGGCCGACGCCCCTCCCGCTCAGACCAACCCTCACCCGGCCCGGACTTGGGCCAGCGTCTCCTTCAGCGCCTTGGCCGAAGCCTGGAGGCCAGTCAGCTCCTTCGGCCACAACTCCAACTCGACGTGGCGAACGATCCCCTCCCGCCCCACCACCGTCGGAACGGACAAGCAGATCTCCCGAAGCCCATAAGCACCCCGCACCAAAGAGGAAACCGGCAAAATCCGCTGACGGTCCAACGCAATGGCCTCAATGACCTCATTGATCGTCACCCCCACGGCCCATCCGGCTCCCCCTTTCCGGGAGATCACCTCGGCCCCACTCTTCTTCGTTCGCTCAAAAATCTGGTTCTGAAACGCGGGCGTGCAGCCTGGCAACTTGGTCAACGGAAGCCCGTCCACTGTCGCCGATGACCACACCGGAATCATCGAATCACCATGTTCCCCCAAGATCAGCGCCCGCACCTGCGTTGGAGGAAGTTTCAGCTCCGCCGCAATCAATGAGCAAAAGCGGGAAGTATCAAGCATCGTGCCCAAACCAAAAACCCGTTGGGCCGATAAACCCGTTTCCTCCAGCGCCAGCTGCGTGAGAATATCGACCGGATTCGACACCACAAACAGGAACGTCTCCTTCCGCAGCCCCGCCTGTTTCAGACTGGAAAGAATCCCCCGGAACAGCGACACATTCCGGTTAATCAGATCCAGCCGACTTTCATCCGGCTTGCGGCGAAGCCCCGCCGTGATGAGAATCAAATCGGTCTGCACCGCGTCGGCGTAAGTGCCCGCCACAATCCGCTGGTCCGCCGTGTAGGCCGTTCCATGCAGAAGATCGAGCGCCTCCCCTTCCGCCGCTGCCTGGTTGGCATCCAGAAGCTGAATCTCCGACACAATCTTGCCCAGTTGCAGACAGTAAGCTGCACAGGAGCCCACGCGGCCTCCGCCGCCGATAATGCTGATTTTCATGGCGCGTTATTTCGGTTGAGACAAAGCTTTCAGGATTTGATCCGTGATTGCTGCCACCAACGCATCCGTGGCTGGCGAGGCCGGAACCGTCGGCGCATGATCACGCATCGGGTTGGCCGGAGTCACCGGAGAAGCGCACC
>JBDNCR010000209.1:0-4293 GCA_046719555.1 Verrucomicrobiia bacterium
GTCCGAATCACCGAGTATTCGACTTCGTCCGAGGGGGTTCGTTTCCATCTTCTGGGCCACACCTTCCGGGTGCCGCTGTTCGGTCGGCACAACGCGCAGAACGCTGCCATGGCCATTGCGGCAGCTCATTTCTACCGAATCCCTCTATCCGATATCGCCCAGGGGCTTGCGACCTTTAAGGGGATTAAGCGGCGCCTTGAAGTTCATGCAGAGATTGGGTCGGTGACGTTGATCGACGATTTTGGACATCACCCAACGGCTTTGCGGGAAACAATCGGGGCGTTGCGCCAGAAATTTCCGGGTCGCCGACTCATCGCGCTCTTTGAGCCCCGGTCCAATACGACGCGCCGAGCCGTTTTCCAGAAAGAACTGCCCGCGGCTCTGGCGTTGGCCGATGTGGTTGGGATGACCAAAGTGGCCCGGGCTGATCAATTGCCTGAGCACGAGCGGTTGGATGTGGACCGGCTGCTTAACGATTTGGTGGCGGCGGGTCGGCCTGCGCTTTATGAGCCTGAGGTAAGCTCGTTGATTGAGTGCTTATTGCCGATGGTTCGGCCCGGCGACGTGATTTGCACGTTCAGCAATGGAAGCTTCGACGGACTTCTTCCGGCCCTGGCAACCCGACTGCGGGAGCTTCCCTGGGCATCGTGATGGGCCGGTTCGGTCCCAAGGCTGGTCAGCTTCCCCACAGTCTTCCCACCAAGCTTTGGCCGGTGATCAGCTCCAGGCCGGCAAGGAAAAGTGCTCCATAGACGATGCGGGTGAATAGGGTCCGATGAATCCGATGATTCAGCCAGACGCCGAGCAAGGTTCCGACCAGCATTGCGGGGGCGAGGGCCACGGTCATCATCCCGGTCTCCCGACTGATCAACTCGTGCCCGAGATAGAAGGGTAGTTTGGCCAGATTGATCACGGTGAAGGCGGCGACGGTGGTGGCCATGAACGCGCTGGGTGCCAGCCGCAAGGGGAGGAGGTACATGGCCGCGATGGGCCCGGCGGCGTGGGCCACGGCCGACACCCAACCTGCGGCAGCCCCGATGGGGAAACCGTGCCCCCAACCGGGTTGGCGAGCCTCGGTTTGCTGCGAATTTCTGAGGGGCCCGATCACTTGCAGCGCACAGAACCCCAGGCAGATGGCGCCGAGGCATTGCCGGAGTAGCCGTTCATCGACCTGGCCGAGGAAGAAAGCGGCGGCGGCAATTCCAACCAGGGCCCCCGGGAGAAAAGGTTTGAGGACCTCCCACTGGATGGAGCGCCGGTAGCACCAGAGGGCGACCCAGTCGGAGAGAATCAGCAGGGGGAGCAGAATGCCGAGGGCGGCTCGGGGATCGAAGATCATGGCCATCAGGGGCGTGGCCAGGATGGCAGCGCCGCCGCCGAGTCCCGATTTTGCCAGGCCGACAAACGCCACGGCCAGGCAAGCGAAGGCAAACGACCAAGAAAGCGGGGTCCACTCGACGCCAGTCAAGCGGCCTCCGCCGGTTTCCAAATATAACGGAACATCAGCACTTTCAAGGTGGCCGTCAACGGCACGGCCAGAATGGCTCCTAACAGGCCGCCCAGAAGAATCGTCCAGACCAAGATGCAGACAATCACGGTCACGGGATGCAGACCGGTTCGGTCGCCCATGATCTTCGGGGAGATGAACATACCTTCGGCCATCTGAACCGCGGTGAACACCGCCGCAGTGAGGAGCACATAACCGATGGAACCGCCGGACTGCACCCAGGCAATCAACAGAGCCGGTGCGATGCTCAGCACCACGCCCAGGTAAGGAATGATGCTGAAGGTGGCGGTGATGACCCCGATCAACACCGCGTATTTTAATCCGATCAAACTGAGGCCGAGCCCGGTCAGCAGCCCGAGAATCAGGGCCACCACCAATTGACCGCGGAAGAAAGCGATCATGTGCCGATTGATCTCCTTGACAATCACCAGCGCCTCATCCCGCAAACGGGAACGGTGGATGGGCACGTACTCCTGCCAGTTCGCTTCGATGGAGGCTTTGTCGCGGAGAAAATAAAAAATGTAGAGCGGGATGATGACCAGCCCCAGGACAAAGCCGAGGCTGCTCAGAATTCCTCCGAGGCCCGCCCAGAGGTAGGAGGCGATGGCTCCGGTGTAATTTGGCCAATCAGTCGCCAGCCGGTTTTGAAGCTCCTTTAACTGTTCATTGAGAATCGGGTGTTCCTGTAAGAAGGTTTCCGAAGTCTGGCGAACCTCTTGAATCAGCCGCGGCAAACCTTCGATAAAGCCGGTGGTTTGCTCGATCACCAGCGGCACCAGAAAGAGAAGAAAGCCGAAGAAAATTCCGGCCAGCAAGCCGAGCAGCAGGAGAATGGCCCCGACGCGGGGCAGGCGAAGTCGCTGCTGGGCCAAAACGACCAGGGGATCGAGGAGGTAGGCGGTAATGCCGGCAATGGCCAGGGGGATGAGCACGGCTTGCAGGGTCATGGCCAGTTGAAGGAGGGCCCAGCCAGCCGCCAGGACCAGCGTGGCGACGATGGCCATGGCAAGGGCCGTGACGGCGCTCCAGATCCAACGTTCTTGCTGTGGGGTGGGACCTTCCATCCGGTGAGTCGGATTACCGGGGATGAGGTCGCTTGCCAAGGTTTACCGGCATGCTCATCGCTTGACGGTCGGTTGGGGCGGGACGAACATGAGGTCATGCCGCCTGGTTTCCCGCTCACCTGCGCTGAGCTGGCCCGGCGCGCTGGTGTCTCGACGTTTACCGTCTCGCGGGCTCTTTCAGGCAAGTCGGGCGTGTCCGAGAGCACGCGGCGACGGGTGCTTGATTTGGCACGGTCGTTGGGCTACCGCCGGAATTTGGCGGCGGCGTGGCTGGGACAACGGCGCCGCGGAGCCATTCCCCAAGCTCCTTTGATTGCCTTTATTGGGGGCAGTCCTTGGTCGTCTGGCCTTTTTTTGGAGGCCTGTCGGGACCAGGGTTATGACGGCATCTGGATTGGTCCGGAGGAGAGCAAACGGCATGGGTTGTGGCGGGAGCTTCATACGCGTGGGGTAGACGGCCTGATTTTGGACGCCCGCGGCCATACCGATGAGCTGGCGTCGGCGCTTGAAAGTCTGCGTCCGGATCTTTTCCCCATGGTGAAGATCGGTCGGGGTCTGCCGAGCATTTCCTCTCACCTGATCCGGCTGAGCGCTTTTGATTATATGTGGGTCTCTCTGGAACGGGTGGCGGCCCGTGGTTACCGCAAAATTGCGGTGATTCTGGTCACGTCGGTCAGTCCCCGGGACAATGCCGCTCGGCTTGGGGCGATCTTGTCTTTTGCCGAGGGCCGACGTCGGGAGGGCATCCGCTGCGTGTGGATCGAGGTGCCGTCGTATCTGGGCTCGCCGCAAGCCAATGCCCGTCTGGTGCAATGGGTGCGACGATCCGGGGCGGAGGCGTTGTTGGTGATGGTTTGGGGGCACATCCCGGTTTTGCGCTCGGCGGGTCTCCGGTTTCCTGAGGAGATTGCGTGTGCGGCGGTGATCCGGCCGGAAGATCTGGAGGCGAACTGGCCTGGATTTGGACTCGATCTTGCGGGTTGTCGCACCCGGGAAAAGGATGGGTTTGAGCGGGCCCTGGCGCTTCTGGGGCCGATGATCGCGTCCAGTCATCGGGGACCACCGTCCGATCCGGTGGAATCGGTGCTGGAACCGGAATGGGTTGACGGCGCTTCGTTGCCCGACCGGACGGGTCGGCTGGGGTGATCAAGGTTTGGTAATACTCCAGCAAAGATCCATACCCCTGTATTGAGATTGACCATGAACTGCTAAACCCAGCCAGGCTACCTCGGAAGAAAGAAGAGCCTGAAATTCAAGGCATGGTCTTGGCGCTCAACGAGGTGCCGATCATTCACTTGCAATAGAATTGAGAATGCGTTCGCTGATAATCAATCTTCTACAGAAGCAGGAACGGAAGGAGCTGACTTGAGAATTTCAGTTTGGAATCCGCAAAAAATAAACGCTTGCGGTTCATTGTCATGGGTGATTAAGGTCGAGCGATCATTTAACAAAACCATTCTTCTCTAAAATATTTTCCTCACCTTTTAGGGTTATTGAGCAATGTCTTAATGAACTAAAGAAAGAGGAGACATTTGAACAGCGCTGCGGCGACCAAGTATGTCAGGAAGGTGACGGGTTCGTTATTGAAGTCAATCACTTATGTCCGCATCAAACCAACAGGGATTAAATCAGCATCCACCTTCTTTAAAAGAGTCCCTTGCCGCAATTGAAAAGGCCATCAGATCGCTCCCCGAGCCGCTCACGATGGTTGTGAGTCGGGGG
>JBDNCR010000021.1:0-10831 GCA_046719555.1 Verrucomicrobiia bacterium
CCGGCGAGGACGGCGCCGAGGAACATGGCGGGATTGGAACGGCTGCCGGTGAGGAGGAAGGCGAGGGCCAAGCCGGGGAGGATGGCGTGGCTGATGGCATCGCCCATCATGCTGACTCGGCGAAGGACAAGGAAGGTGCCGGGGAGAGCGCAGGCCACGGAGCAGAGGATGCCGATGACGACGATCCAGGTGTCGAACGGGTGCCAGGTCATGGGTGGTGGCGTTGGGTGGGGTGGGGGCTGGGAACGGGGCCGTGGAGGGAGAGTGCAGCTTCGAGTTCGGCGATGATTTCTGGGCGGAGGATGTGTTCGACGGCATCGGCATCGCGGTCGACGTGGGAGGGTGCGATGTCGGCATAGTGGATGAGGTAGGCTTCCCACAGGCGGTGAGTGCGGGTGATCCGGGTGGCTTCGGCGAGGCCGGAGGGGGTGAGCTGAATCGAGTTGAGCCCGGAGCGGCGGATCCAGTGGCGGGCTTCAGCTTGGCGGAGGACGGCCTCGATTTGGGGTCGGGTCCAGGAGCGGGCGCGAAGGAGATCGGCGATGGGGATTTCTGGAGGGGGATCGGAGGGGCGGTGTTCGATGGTTTCGTAGGCGGCGCGGAGGAGGTGGTGGAGTTTCATCCGCTGACGTTGGCGATGTTGTTCCAACCAGCGTGGAAGAAGGCCGCGCTTGGTGCCAAAGAGGAGGCTGAAGGCGAAGCAGACGGAGGTGGTGAGGACGATGATGGCGCCGGCAGGGGCCTTGGGGAGGAGAGCGCTGAGGGAGGCACCGACCGCGCCGCAGAGGGCACCCATGATGGCGGCGAGGGAGGCGGTGGATCCGAGTCGGTGGGTCCAGAATCGGGCGGCGGCGGCGGGGGTGATGAGGAAGGCGATGACGAGGATGAGGCCGACGGCTTGGAGACCGGCAACGGTGACAAGGGTGACCAGGGTGGCGAGGATGAGGTCGAGTCGGCCCATGGGCCAGCCGGTGGCGCGGCCGAAGGCTTCGTCAAAGCAGAGGAGTCGGAGTTCTTTGAAAAGGAGGAGGGAGGTGAGGAGGGCCAGGGCGGAGAGGAGCGTGATCCAGAGGACGTCGGCCTGGACCATGGAGGCGGTTTTTCCGTAGATGAAGGATTCGAGGCCCGCGGCGCTGCCCCCCGGCTGAGCCTGGGCCCAACCGAGGAGGACAACGCCGGCGCCGAAGAAGACGGAGAGGACGATGCCCATGGCGGCATCATCATCGATTTTGCGGATGCGTCGCAGGGCGAGGATGGTGATGCAGCCGAGGGCTCCGGAGAGGGCGGCACCGAGGAGGAGGCCGGGCAACCATTTGCCGGAGCCGCCGAGACTGAGCATGAGGCAGAAGGCAAGGGCAATGCCGGGAAGGGTGGCGTGGCTGAGGGCGTCGCCCAGGAGGGCCCGTTTCCGGAGGAGGAGGAAGGTGCCGATCCAGCCCGAGGCCGCGCCGAGGAGGGTGACACCGGCGAGGACGATGCGGGTGTTGAAGTCGGGGAGGAGAGCCTGAACGAGGGAGAGGAGGGGGGAGGTCACAGGATCGGTGGGGAGCCTGCGCGAAGGGCGGCCTCGGCAACGTCGGCAAGGACGGTGAGTTTGCCGCCGTAGGTTTTTTTGAGGTTGTCGGGGGTGAGGACCTGGGCGGTGGGCCCGGCGGCGATCAGACGCATGTTGAGGAGGATGATGTGGTCGAAGTAATCGGCGGCGCTGGCGAGGTCGTGGTGGACGACGAGGCAGGTTTTGCCTTCATCGCGGAAGGAGCGGAGGAGGTGGATGATGGCTTGTTCGGTAGCGGCATCGACGGCGGCGAAAGGTTCGTCCATGAGGTAGACTTTGGCGTCTTGGGCGAGGGCCCGGGCGAGGAAGACCCGTTGTTGTTGTCCGCCGGAGAGTTGACTGATCTGGCGGTCGGCGAGGTCGCCGAGGCCGACGCGTTCGAGGGCGGCACGGGCGTGGTCGAGCTCGGGTCGGCCGACCGGGCGGAACCAGCCGAGACGGCGGTAGGTCCCCATGGCGACGACGTCGAGGGCGGTGACCGGGAAGTCCCAGTCGACACTTTCTCGTTGGGGGACGTAACCGACGAGGTCACGTTGTTGAGCGAACGGTTTACCGTAGAAACGGATTTGTCCGGAGGTGGGTGGAACGATGTCGATGCAGGCGCGGAGGAGGGTGCTTTTACCGGCCCCGTTGGGTCCGATCACGCCGACGAGGGCGCCTTCCGGGATGTCGAGGTCGATGTCCCAGATGACGGGGCGTTTGCCGTAGGCGACGGTGAGGTCGTGGATTGAGAGGGGGAGGTGGGGATGGTGTTCAGGCGGTCCGGGGTCGGGGCCGGTGGGGCTCCGGGTTCGGGCGTCTTGTTGGAAAAGGTGGGTCATGGGGGGGTGAGTTTGCCGCGCCAGCCTGTTTCTGGAGCTTGTCCGCCGAGGGCGCGGGTGATGGTGGTGACGTTGTGGTCGATCATGCCGAGGTAGGTTCCGAGGTAGGTTCCGGGGGCTCCCATGGAGTCGGAGAAGAGTTCGCCGCCGATTTGGACGTGGTGACCGCGGGCTTGAGCACCTTCGATGAGGGCGCGGACGTTTTTGTCGGCGACGGAGGTTTCAACGAAGACGGCCGGAATTTGACGTTCAACGAGGAAGGTGATGAGGTCGCGGATGTCGCGCAGACCGGCTTCCGATTCGGTGCTGATGCCCTGGATGCCCCGGACTTCGACATCATAGGCGCGGCCGAGGTAACGGAAGGCATCGTGAGCGGTGACGAGGACACGACGCGACGCGGGGATGGAGCCGAGGCTGGTTCGGGCGTAGTGGTGGAGTTCGGCCATTTCAGTCTGGAGCGGGGCGACGCGGCCGAGGTAGAAGTCGCGATGGGCTGGATCGATGGAGGCGAGGGCTTCCGCGATGATGGGGACGGCGTGGGACCAGGCGCTGACGTCCATCCAGAGGTGGGGATCGGGTTGGCCGTCGGCCTCGATGAGGGGGACGCGGCCGGTGGCGATGATTTTCTCGGCGACGGGGACGACGGGTTTGCCACGTGCGGACATGCGGGCGAGGACAGACCCGAGTTTACCTTCGAGGTTAAGGCCGTTGACGAGGATGAGGTCGGCGTTGGGAAGGAGGAGGAGGTCGCGTCGGGTGGGTTGGTAGGCGTGGGGATCGATGCCTTCGCCGATGAGGGTGTGGATGTGGGCCCGGTCGCCGGCGAGGTGGCGGGCGAGGTCGGCGATCATGCCGGTGGAGGCGACGATGGAGGGAGCGGCGAGGGTGGGAACGGTGGGGAAGAGGAGGGCGAGGGCGAGGAGTTGGGGTTTCACACTTTGAGGATTCAAAGTGATAAGCGGGAGGTTGTCAAGTTCGGGTCACGTTGCCGACAGGATGGAGAGGAGGCGGGGAGGATTCTGGGCGAAGGTGTGGTAAACAAGGGGAATGGATGCGTGGACGTTGCGCTATGAGCGAGGAGGGGTCTGGGTGGGTGAGTTGGGTTTGTGGCTGGATCCGCAGGTGGGCCGGGAGGTGGCGTTTGTGTCCCATGCCCATTTTGATCACTTGGCGCGGCATGAGCGGGCGATTGTGTCGGAGGGGACGGGTCGGTTGGTGCGGGTGCGGTATCCGTCGATTAAGGAGTTGGAAGTGCATCGGTTTGGGGAGCCGTTTGGGTGGGGAGGGGAGTGGCGGTTGACGTTGCTGCCTTCGGGGCATATTGCGGGGTCGTCGATGCTGTTGGTGGAGGGGCGGGCGGGGCGTTTGTTGTATACGGGGGATTTTAAGTTGCGGGATGGGCGGACTTCGGAGCGATGTGAACCGGTGCGTGCGGAGACATTGATCATGGAGACGACTTATGGGCTGCCGCAGTATTGTTTTCCGCCGTCGGAGGAGGTGGTGGCTCGGTTGGTGGCGTTTTGCCGGGGTTGTTTGGAGGAGGGTGAGGTGCCGGTGGTCTTGGCGTATTCGTTAGGAAAGAGTCAGGAGTTGGTGCGGGCGCTGGTGGAGGCGGGGTTGCCGGTGATGGCGCATCGGGCGGTGGCAGAGATGACGGAGGTGTATCGGGCGATGGGGGTGGAGTTTCCGAGGTTGGCTCCGTGGGCGCCAGGATCTGCGGGAGGTCATGTGGTGGTCTGTCCGCCGAATGTTGGGGGTTCCACCGCGTTGAAGAGGATCGGGAAGCGACGGACGGCGGCGGTGACGGGCTGGGCGATGGCGCCGGGGGCGGTGTATCGGTTGGGGTGTGATGTGGCGTTTCCGCTTTCGGACCATGCGGGGTTTGATGATTTGTTGGCGATGGTGGAGGCGGTGAAGCCGGAGCGGGTGTGGACGTTGCACGGGTTTGCGGCGGAGTTCGCGGCGACGTTGCGGGAGCGGGGGGTGGAGGCGTGGGCGCTAACGTCGGATAATCAGCTGGAGCTAGGGTTGGGGTTGGGACGGGAGCCGGGAAGGCGTTTGGGGCGGGAGGAAGAGGTGGGAGGGAGTTGGGGGGAGTGGTGTGAGGTGTTGGAGGCGTGCGCAAGGACGACGCGGCGATCGGCGAAGGTGGCGAGGTTGGCACGATATTTTGTTGAGCGGTTGGGGCAGGTGGGCGGGATGGAGGAGTTGGAGGCGGGGGTGGCGTTGGTGGCGGTAGAGCGGTTGGGGGGAGAGGAGGATGGGGTGAGGTTGGCGGTGGGCCCGGCGCTGATTCGGCGGGCGGTGCAGGCGGTGGCGGGTGTGGATCGGGCGGAGTTCCGTGAGGTGTATCTGCGTCACGGGGATACAGGGGAGACGGTGGGTGCGGTGTTGGCCGGTCGAACACGACCGGAGTCGGCAACGGTGGTGGAGGTGCGGGAGGCCTTGCGAGCGGTTGCGGCCACGCGGGAGCCGACGCGGAAGGTGGCTCTTTTGGAGGAGTTGTTCCGGCGTCAGAGCGGACGTTCAGGAAAGTGGTTGGCGAAGGTGATGACCGGGGATTTACGCGCGGGGTTGCGGGAGGGGGTGGTGGAGGAGGCCCTGGCCGAGGCTTTTGGGGTGAAGGTGGAGGAGGTGCGCTGGGCGCATTTGTTGACCGGGGATCTGGCGGAGACGGCGAGGCGGGCGGCGGAGGGGACGCTGGCGGAGGCGACGTTGCGGGTGGGGCGTCCGGTGCGATTTATGTTGGCGTCTCCGGAGCCGGATGAGGAGGCGGTGATGCGGCGAGCCGGGGCGGATTGGTGGGTGGAGGAGAAGCTGGACGGGATCCGATGCCAGTTGCATCGGACAGAAGACGGGGTTCGGCTGTTTTCCCGGGATTTGAAGGAGTTGACCGGGGCGTTTCCGGAGATTGTGACCGCGGGGCGAGGGTTACGGGGGGAGTGGGTTTTGGATGGGGAGCTGTTGGCGTTTGACGGGCAGAGGGCGTTGCCGTTTGCGATGTTGCAGAAGAGGTTGGGGCGAAGGGAGGGGGATTTGTTTTTGCGGGAGGAGGTGCCGCTGGTTTATGTGGTGTATGATTGTTTGTTTGATGGGCGGACGCGCGTGGGGGAGTCGCTGCGAGCACGGCGCGCGGTGTTGGAGGCGTTGTTTGCGGGGGGAGAGGTTCCGGGGATTTTTCGGCTGTCGGCGGTGGAGGAGGCGCGGGATGCGGAGAATTTGGCGGTGTTGTTTGAACGGGCGCGGAGGCGAGGGAATGAGGGGCTGATGGTCAAGGATCCGGAGGAGGTTTACCGGCCGGGGCAGAGAGGGTGGGGGTGGATTAAGTTGAAGCGGGCGTTTGCGACGATTGATGCGGTGGTGGTGGCGGCCGAATGGGGGCATGGGAAGCGGAAGGGGTTTTTGTCGGATTATACTTTTGCGGTGCGGGATGAGGGCGGCGGGCTGCGGGTGATCGGGAAGGCGTATTCGGGGCTGACGGATGCGGAGTTGGCGGAGATGACCGAGGTGTTGAAGCGGGAGACGGTGGAGGTGATCAAAGGGCGGTTGCATCGGGTGGAGCCGAGACGGGTGATTGAGGTGGCGTTTGATTCGATTCAGGCCAGTGACCGGCATGATTCGGGGTTGGCGTTGCGTTTTCCGCGAATCAAGCGGTTGCGTCCAGATAAGGGTCCGGAGGAGATTGAGACGTTGGAGCAATGCCGACGGTTGGCCGGGGCTGCTGGGGGGTGATTTCAAAGGGGAGGTGGGGCGGTGGGGAACGAGACGGGGAGAGCGAGGGCGTGGTCGAGACGGGAGAGGTAGGACTCGCGGGGCACGTCGATGGCGCCGAACCGGGCGGTGTGGGGGGTGACGACTTGGGTGTCGAAGAGAACGAAGCCGTGGTCGCGCAGGGCGGTGAGGAGGGTGACGAGGGCGGCGCTGGAGGCGTTGGGGTAACGGTGGAACATGGATTCGCCTGCGAAGAAACCGCCAAGGGCGACGCCGTAGAGTCCGCCGACGAGTTGGTTTTGGTGCCAAGTTTCGATGGAGTGGGCGACACCGAGATGGTGGAGTTGGGTGTAGGTGCGGAGGAAGGGTTTGGTGATCCAGGTGTCGAGTCGGCCAGGGGCGGGGCTGGCGCAGCCTCGGACGACTTCGGAGAAGGCGGTGTTGAAGGTGAAGCGGAACTCACCGCGGCGCAGCCGCCGTTTGAGGCGGGAGGGGATATGGAAGGCGTCGAGAGGGATGATGCCCCGGGGTTGAGGGGACCACCAGGTGACCGGTTTGGCGGACCAGGGAAAGATGCCTTTGCGGTAGGCGCGGAGGACGAGTTCGGGGGAGAGATCGCCCCCGACGGCAACGAGTCCATCGTCGCGGGCCAGGCGGGGGTCGGGAAAGTCAGCGGATTCTCCGTGGAGGGTGATGAGGCGGCAGGAGCGCACGGGAAGAAGATAGCGTGGGGGCGGGGCGGGGACAACGGCGATGGGAGGAGGGGGCACGGGTGGGGGGGCAGGTTGAGGCTGCTTGCCCCGGGTGCGGTGGGGCGGTATAGGGGGCGATTATGGAAGCGATTTTGTCAGCGGTGGAACGAGCGGTGGGAGAGAAAACGTTGTTGGCGGTGGCTGGAGAGAACGTGCGGCGGTATCTGGACCGGCCGGACTTGGCCGAGTGGGAGCGGGCGAGTTTGGAGGAGTTGGTGGAGGGAGGGGAGTGGAGGGAGTTGAATGATCGGTTTTTTCGGACGCTGGCTTTTGGAACCGGGGGTTTGCGGGGACGGACGATCGGGCGGGTGACGACGGCGGCAGAGCGTGGGAAGCCGACGGAGTTGGGACGTCCGGAGCATCCAGCGGCGGGGACGAATGTGATGAATGATTTCAATGTGGGGCGAGCGGTGCGAGGGTTGGTGGCTTATGTGCGGAAGGCGTTTCCGGGGGAGCGTCCGAGTTTGGTGGTGTCGCACGATACGAGGCATTTTTCGCGGGAGTTTGCGGAGTTGGCCGCCGATTTGGTGCGAGAGATGGGGGGGAGGTGTTATTTGTTTGGGGAGGATCGGTCGACGCCGGAGTTGTCCTTTGCGGTGCGGTATTTGCGGGCTCATGCCGGGGCGATGATTACGGCGAGCCATAATCCGCCGCACGATAATGGGTTTAAGGTTTATTTTTCGGACGGGGCGCAAGTGGTGGAGCCGGCAGCTTCCGGGATCATTGCGGAGGTCAATGCGGTGCGGGGACCGTTGGGTTCTGAGGAGCGTGGAGAGGGTGGGGAGGTGGTGACTTTGGGAGCGGAGGTGGATGAGGCTTATATGAAGGCGTTGGCCGGAACGGTTTTGGAGCCGGAGGTGATCCGGGAGCAGGCGGGGGGATTTTCGTTGGTGTTTACGGGGATCCATGGAACGGGATCGCGGATTGCGCCGGAGATTTTGCGACGGTTTGGGTTTAGGTTTTCGGAGGTGGAGTCGCAGCGGGTGGGGGATGGTCGGTTTCCGACGGTGACGTCGCCGAATCCGGAGAATGCGGAGGCTTTGGAGCGAGCGATTGCGCAGGCGCGGGAGGAGGGAGCGGAGGTGGTCTTGGCGACGGATCCGGATGCGGATCGGATGGGGGTGGCGATTCGGGATCGGGGAGGGGAGTTTGTTTTGTTGAGTGGGAATCAGATTGGGTCGTTGCTGGGGAGTTACCGGCTGGAACGGATGCGGGCGAAAGGTTGGATTACGGATCAGAACGCGGCTCATGCGGCGTTGATCAAGACGTTTGTGACGACCGACTTGCAGAAGGCGCTGGCCTCGGCGCATGGGGTGAAGTGCATTGAGACGTTGACCGGTTTCAAATACATTGGGGCGAAGCTGCTGGAGTATGAGCAGGCCGCTGGGGGTCGGGGGGATCTGGATGATGCGGCGTGGCGGGAGCGGTTGTTGGAGCGGAGCACCTTTTTTGTCTTCGGCGGGGAGGAGAGTTACGGGTATTTGACGGGTGATTTTGCGCGGGATAAGGACGCGAATGCGGCGGTTCTGGCGTTGGCGGAGGCCGCGGCATTTGCCCGGGCGGAAGGGAAGACGTTGTTGGAGGTGTTGGATGAGCTCTATTTGCGGCATGGGGTTTATCTGGAGCGTTTGGGGACGTTGACGTTTGAGGGGGCGGAGGGTGCGGCGAGGATTCAGCGGTTGATGCAGAGTTTTAAGGCGGAGCCTCCGCAGGAGTTAGGGGGTCGGGCTTTGGAGAGGGCGGTGAATTTTGAGGACGATCCGCAGGTGGACGGGGATGGGAAGCCGATTCCCCGGGAGCTGATGTTGTTGTTTTATTTTGCGGGGGGAGCGCGGATGGCGGTGCGAGCTTCGGGAACGGAGCCGAAGATCAAATTTTATTTTTTTGTGCGACGAGAGGTGGGGAGCGCCGAAGAGTTGCCGGGAGTAAAGGCAGCAGCCAAAGCTGAGCTGGAGGGGTTCTGGGACGAGGTCCGGCGCATGGCTGAGCAGCGGGCCGGGGGCTGAAGGAGTATGGGATGAAGATATCAACGATTATCTTTGATCTGGGCAAGGTGTTGATTGATTTTGATTACCGGGTGGCCTTGCACCGGGTGGCCCAACGGTCGGAGCTGACGCGGGAGGAGGTGGATGAGTTGGCGTATCGGGATCATTCTCGTGTGGTGCGCTATGAGCGGGGCGAGTTGACGACGGAGGCTTTTTTTTCGGAGCAGAAAGAGGCGTTTCGTTTTCAGGGCACGACGAAAGAGTTGCAGGAGATTTGGTGCGATATTTTTGCCCCGATTGAGGAGCATATCCGGATGGCGCGCTGTTTGGCGGAGTATTATCCGCTGGGGCTCATGTCGAATATCTCGGAGGCGCACATTGAGTATTTGGAGGGGCGGCATGATTTTTTTTCGGTGTTTCGGGAGAGGATTTATTCGTGTCGTGCGGGTTGTGTGAAGCCGGACCGGGAGATTTATGATCAGGCGTTGGAGCGGTTGGGGGCCAATCGGTTCGAGACCTTGTTTATTGATGATTTGGAGGCTAACGTGATGGCGGCTTCGACTATGGGCTGGCAAACGATTCACCTGCGACCGGATGTTTCCCTGAAACTGGCGCTGCAAAGTTATGATCTGCGCGGGGTCTAGGCGTCGGCGGTATCTTGGGTTGGCGGCGTGGTCGGGTTTGTGGCTGCTGGTGTTGGCGGCGTGTGTGCATATTCCGGAGACGGGCAAAACCGCTTTTATTTTGTTGTCGCCGCAGGAGGAGGCGGCGTTGGGCGCGCAGGCGTTCAGTGACTTGAAGCGGCAGGGGAAGGTCTCGTCAGATCCGGCGGTGAATGCGCGGGTGCAACGGGTGGCCAACCGGCTGATTCAGCAGGTGGATGTGCCGACGGCTCGCTGGGAGGTGGTGGTGTTTGACGATCCGAGCCCCAATGCCTTTGCCTTGCCGGGAGGGAAGATCGGGGTGCATACCGGGATTTTGCCGATTACGGAGAATGATGCTGGTTTGGCCACGGTGTTGGGCCATGAGTTGGCGCATGTGACGTTGCGACATGGGGCGCAGCGGTTTTCCCAGCAGGCCGCCCTGGCGTTGGGTGGGCAGACGCTGGCGTTGGCGATGCAACAGCAGGAGCAACGGACGACCCAGTTGGCGTTGGCGGCTTTTGGGGTGGGAAGCACCCTGTTTGTGGCGCTGCCGTTTAGTCGAAGCCAGGAGATTGAGGCGGATCAGGTGGGACTTCGCTATATGGCGCGGGCGGGTTACGATCCGAAGGAGGCGCTGGCGTTTTGGCGGCGGATGGCAAGTTATGCCCAGCGGCAGGGGGGACGACCGCCGGAGTGGTTGAGCACGCATCCGGCGGATGAGAATCGGTTAAGTGCGATTTATCAGATGTTGCCGATGGCGGAGATGGAATATCAACGGGCGGTTGGCGGGGGTTAAGGAGGTTGGAAGGGGAAGGGGCTTGCGAATGAGTCGCAGTCCCTTTATGATTTCGGGATGGTCGAAGTTGGTCGGTCGGTTGAATCGTTGCGTTGTGAGGATCCGTGGCGGAGGCAAGCGGCGGCGATTGTTGAGGAGATTCTCTTGGAAGCTCCTGCGGGAGAGGTAGATCGGTTGCTGGATTTGCGGGAACAGTTGTTGGGAGGAGAGGATTGGGGTGAGGTGTTGGATTTGTTTTTGGGGTGTCGGGAGGCGTTGGAGCGGGCGTTTTATCTTCCGTTTTATCGCTTGCGGAGTTTGTTGGTGGCGAGGTTGCGTTTCGACCGAGAGGGTTGGGATGGGGTGGAGCCGGATTTGCGGCGGATGCTTCGGTTGAATTATCGGTCGCTCCAAGCGATGCGGGCGGCGTTGGAGCGGGAACGGTTTGAGCGGGCGTTGCCCGACACGGGAGCTCGGTTGCGGGTGGTGGAGAGTCGGCAGGATTAGGTGAGGGGTTGGATGGATTTCGGGGGGTGGAGTTTTGGCGGGCGGCGCTTTTCGATTGGGGGTGGAGAAGAGGGTGTTGGT